>NZ_JCALDW010000019.1:0-113394 GCF_059813065.1 Mycobacterium sp. NGS24 | reverse complement strand
CCGAACGAGTTGATCCGCGACACCGCGCCGAGGTCGATCAGCTTGAGCTGCTCCTCGGTGAGCATGATGTTCTCCGGCTTGAGGTCGTTGTAGACCAGGCCGATCGAATGCAGGTAGCTCATCGCGGGCAGGATTTCCAGGATGTAGGCGATCGCCTCGGCGACCGGCAGCTTCTCCGTCTTCCCGTTCTTGCGGCTGCGCTTGAGCGACTGGCCGCCGATGTACTCCATGACGATGTAGCCGACCGGGTCGCCGTGCTTATCGTTGTGCTCGACGAAGTTGAAGATCTGCACGATCGACGGGTGCACGACCTCGGCCAGGAACTGTCGCTCGGCCATGGCGATGGCCTGTGCCTCCGCGTCGCCGGAATGCACCAGGCCCTTGAGCACCACCGGGCGGTCGTTGACGTTGTGGTCCACCGCCAGGTAGACCCAGCCCAGCCCGCCGTGCGCGATGCAACCTTTCACCTCGTACTGCCCGGCCACGATATCGCCCGGATTCAGTTGCGGCACAAAGGAGTACGGGCTACCACAGTACGGGCACCAACCCTCCTTGGGTCCTTCCCCGCCCTTGCCTTCCGAACCGGACCGGCCGACCGGACGGCCACAGTTCCAGCAGAACCGCTTGCTTTCCGGGACGACGGGGTTCTTCATCAACGCCTTGAGCGGGTCGATGTCGGGCACCCGCGGGATCTCCACCAACCCGCCGCCGAGTTGCCGGATCGCCGGCACCGACCGCGTCGTCCCGGCGATCCGGTCCTGCGGCTGGGTGTCTATGGAGCCCAGCGAAAAGGCGATGTCGTCGCTGTCGAGATCGTCATCGTCGTCGAAATCCGGCCGGAACAGCGCCTGGGTGGCTTGCGGGCGGCCGGTCGTCGCGGTCGCGCCGGTCTGCGCATCTTCCTGCTGGGGGGCCGGTTCGGTGCCCTCCAGCTCATCCTGCTGGTCCTGGGATGCCTGCTTGCTCATCAGTCCACGTACTTCGGCTGGGGCGGCAGCGGGGCGGGACCCAGGTCGGTCAACCACTTGCGGTACAACGTGTTCCAGGTGCCGTCACCGCGGATGCGCTCGAGGGTGCCGTTGACGAACCGGACCAGGCCGGTGTTGTCCAGGTTGATCCCGATGCCGTACGGCTGGGTGGCCATGTTCGGCCCGACGATGTGCAGGTAGGGGTCTTCGCCGACCAGACCTGCCAGGATCGAGTCGTCGGTGGACACCGCGTCGATCTGGCGTTGCTGCATCGCCACCAGGCAGTCGGCCCAGTTCACCACCGAGACGATCACCGGGGGCGGCGCGATCTCGCGGATCCGGCGCAGCGAGGTGGTGCCGCGGGCCACGCAGACCCGCTTGCCGGACAGGTCGGCCACCTTGGCGATCGGCGAGTCCCGCGGCGCCAGGATGCGCTGGCTGGCGTCGAGGTACACGGTGGAGAAGTTGACCAGCTTGCGCCGCTCGCACGTGATGGTCATGGTCTTGACGACGATGTCGACCTGCGAGCGTTGCAACGCGGTGATGCGTTCGTCGGCCGACAGGATCCGGTACTCGACGTGGTTGGGGCTGCCGAAGATGTCGCGCGCCACCTCGCCGGCGATGTCGACGTCGAAACCGGTGATGTCGCCGCTGATCGGGTCGCGGAAGCTGAACAGATTGCTGCCGATGTCCAGGCCGACGATCAGCCGGCCGCGGGCACGGATGCCGGCCACCGCGGCGTCGGCGTCGGCGCGGTTGGGAAATGGCCGCAAGCTGGCGGTGGGGTTGCAGTCCTGGCTGGTGCTGTCCGGCGGCAGCGGAGCCTCCATCGGCAGCTCCTGCATGCCCACCGGCGTCGGCAGCGGCAGGGTCGGCGCCGCGTCGACCTTCAGTGGTTCGGAGTGACCGCAACCGGCCAGGCCGACCGTGAGCGCAACCAGCCCGGCAACTCGTCGGATCCGGCCCCGGCGCCTCATCACCGATACTCTTTCAGCCGCGGCCACAGCCCCAGCGCGACCGCGACGGCGGCGCTCAGGCTGAGCACCACCGCGCCGATCTGCGCCCCGGCCAGTCCCCGGTAGGCATTGAGCACGTCGGTGCGCAAATGATTACGACTCTGCTCGATGGCCTTGGTGAGTGCCTCGTCGAGCTTGTCGAAGGCGGGGGTCGAGTCGTCCTCGCCCTTGCCCAACGCCACCTGGGTGGCGGCCCGGTAATTGCCTACCGCGATGTAGGCGTTGATCCGGTCGTTGGCCTGCTGCCAGCGCACCAGCAGTTGATCGGCACCCTGCAGATCGGGCTTGTCGACGGCGTCGTTGCGGGCCATGTACGCGTCGAGCTGGTGATGCATGGCGTCGATGCGCTGGTAGAAGGCCTGTTTGCGGACCTCCTCGTCACCGCGGCGGATCAGCGACAACGTCTCGTCGGCCCGTGCCTGCTGGGCGGTGATCGCCAGGTTGGTCACCGTCTTGAGCGACTCGGCGGCAGTGTCCTTCGCGCTACGACTCGCCGTCGTGGAAATGGCCAACGCGGTCCCCACCCACACCACCATGACGAGAATACCGAGCGCGCCGACGACCAGGCCCGGGTTTACCCGCCGCCGGGTGCGCCGCGCCAGCCAGCGATGGGAGAACGCGCCGAACACCACGGTGGTGGCCACGACCAGGATGACCGGGGCCGGGATCTGCGTCGAGGCGGTGGTCTCGCTGTCCACCCGGTTCGAGGTCGCCTGGTAGAGCCGCTGCGCGTCGGGGAGGATCCGTGACTGCATCAGCCCGGACGCCTCCGACAGGTACGACGAGCCGACCGGGTTGCCGGCCCGGTTGTTGGTGCGGGCGATCTCGATGAGCCCGGTATAGACGGCCAGTTCGGCGTTGAGCCGGCCGAGCAGCTGCACCAGCGATTGGTCGGTCAGACCGCTCGAGGCCCGGGTCACCGCGACCGCGGCGTCGGTGATGGCCTGCTCGTACCGCAACCGCACAGCCCGCGGTTCGGTCTGCCCGATGAACGCCGTGGCCGCCGCCGCGTCGGCCACCGACAGCGTGGTGTACAGCCGGCCGGCCGCGAACGACAGCGGCTCGGTGTGCTCGAGCACCGTGGTCAGCACCTGCTGGCGGTGGTTGATCGTGGTGGAAGTCGCGAACGCGCTGGCCACCCCCAGGGCGGCCAACACGATGCCGATGGTCAGGATGCGGCCGGGGGTGGTGGACACGAACCACCAGCGGGGATGTGCGGGTTCGGCGGGGGAGCGCGATCCCAGTGGCTCGGTCGACGGATGCGCCAGCTCAACCGTCACTTCTGCTCAGCCCTCATCTTTCGGCCATCTCACCAACCCGTATGCGTCGAGTTTATGAGCATCTCGGCGAGGATGTGGGGAGGCGGCACGAATTGCCGCCTGCCTATCCTGAATCGGTGCGGGGCGACGGTGACGGATGGGTGATATCCGAGGGTGGCAGGCACTACTGGGGCAGATTCGGTGCGGCCGGGCTGCTGCTGCGGGCGCCCCGGCACGACGGCGCCCCCGCGGTGCTGCTGCAACATCGCGCGGTATGGAGTCATCAGGGCGGGACCTGGGGGTTGCCCGGCGGTGCCCTGGACAGTCACGAGACCCCGGAGCAGGCGGCGCTGCGTGAGGCGTACGAGGAGGCGGGTCTGGACACGCGGCGGGTGATTGTGCGTACAACGCGGATCACGGCTGAGCCACTCGATACCGAGTGGACCTACACGACCGTGGTCGCCGACGCCGAGGAAATGCTGGAGACCGTGGCCAACCACGAAACCGCGGAGATGCGCTGGGTCGGCGAGGACGAGGTTGCCAGCCTGCCGCTACACCCGGGGTTCGCCGCCAGCTGGCAATATCTGCGCGGCGTCCTGGCTACGCTGCCGCTGCAAGCGCCGAGCTGAGCGCTTGCGCTGCGGCTGTCGGATCCTCGGCGGCGGTGATGGCGCGCACCACCACGATCCGGCGTGCCCCGGCCTCGAGCACCTCAGGCAACCGCTGCACGTCGACGCCTCCGATGGCGAACCAGGGCTTGTCGGTAGCCAGCGCGGCGGCGAAACGCACCAGGTCCAGACCCGGCGCCGATCGGCCCGGCTTGGTCGGTGTGGGCCAGCAGGGACCGACGCAGAAGTAGTCGGCCGGCCCGGCCGCGGCCGCTTCGGCTTCGGCGGCTGAGTGGCTGGACAGCCCGAGCAGCGGGTCCGGCCCGGCAATCTCGCGGGCGATAGGCAGGGGCAGGTCGCGTTGGCCCAGGTGCAGCACGTCGGCACCGGCGGCGCGGGCGATGTCGGCGCGGTCGTTGACGGCGAACAGGGCACCGTGCCGGTGGGCAGCCTCGGCGAGGATCTCGCAGGCGGCCAGCTCGTCGAGCGCTTCCAGCGGACCGAATCGCTGCTCACCGGGCGACCCCTTGTCCCGCAACTGGATGATGTCCACCCCGCCGGCCAGCGCTGCGTCGGCGAACTCGGCGAGGTCGCCGCGCTCGCGCCGGGCGTCGGTGCACAGGTACAACCGTGCTGTCGCGAGTCGGGGCTGATGCACACCGCGACGTTAGCGCGCTAGCGTGGACACGGAGAACACACGGGAGTCCCGGGTTACCGGCGGGGCTGAGAGTGGGCACAGCCGATATGGACCTGCCCTTACCGTCACACCTGATCCGGGTCATGCCGGCGAAGGGAGCAGGAATGTCGGACGCGCTCGCGGTGGTGGGCGGCGGGATCATCGGGTTGTCGGTGGCGCGCCGGGCCGCTCAGGCCGGGCTCTCGGTCACCGTGCACCGCCGCGACGACGGCGGCGCCTCCTGGGTGGCCGGCGGCATGTTGGCCCCGCACAGCGAAGGCTGGCCCGGTGAGGAGCGGCTGCTGCGGTTGGGCTTGGAGTCGCTGCGGCTGTGGCGCGACGGCGGGTTTCTGGACGGTCTGGAACCGCAGCTGGTGACCGCCCGCGAGTCTCTGGTGGTGGCGGTCGACCGGGCCGACGTCGCTGATCTGCGGACGGTGGCGGACTGGTTGTCGCAGCAGGGTCACCCGGTGGTCTGGGAGTCGGCCGCCCGGGAGGTGGAACCGCAGCTGGCGCAGGGCATCCGGCACGGCTTCCGGGCGCCGACCGAGCTGGCGGTGGACAACCGCGCGGTGCTCGACGCCCTGGCCCGGGACTGTACGCGGCTCGGAATTCACTGGGCGGGACCGGTCACCGACCTGGCCGGCGCAGCCGGCGAAACGGTGGTGATCGCCAACGGCATCGACGCTCCCGGATTGTGGCCCGGGTTGCCGGTGCGGCCGGTCAAGGGCGAGGTGCTGCGGTTGCGCTGGCGCAAGGGATGTATGCCGTTGCCGGAGCGGGTGATTCGGGCCCGGGTGCACGGCAGGCAGGTGTACCTGGTGCCGCGCCCGGACGGCGTCGTCGTCGGCGCCACCCAGTACGAGCACGGCCGCGACACCGCCCCGGTGGTCTCGGGGGTGCGTGACCTGCTCGACGACGCGTGCGCGGTGTTGCCGGCGCTGGGCGAATACGAGTTGGCCGAGTGCGCGGCCGGCCTGCGGCCGATGACGCCGGACAACCTGCCCATTGTGCGACGACTGGACGAGCGGACCCTGGTCGCCACCGGCCACGGCCGGTCCGGGTTCCTGTTAGCCCCGTGGACAGCCGAACATATTGTGTCACAACTGATTCCGGTGGGAGCGCACTGATGATCGTGATGGTCAACGAACGACAGGTCGAGGTCGGTGAGCAGACCACCGTGGCCGCGCTGCTGAGCTCGATGGGTTTCCCGGACCGAGGGGTGGCGGTGGCGCTGGATTCTTCGTTGCTGCCGCGGTCCAATTGGGCGACAACGTTGTCCGATGGTGCGCGTATCGAGGTGGTGACGGCGGTGCAGGGTGGTTGACAAGCTGACGATCGCGGACCGCAGTTTCTCCTCGCGGCTCATCATGGGCACCGGGGGAGCGGGCAACCTCGCAGTGCTGGAGGAGGCGCTCACCGCTTCGGGCACCGAGCTGACCACCGTCGCGATCCGCCGGGTGGACGCCGAGGGCGGCACCGGCCTGCTCGACCTGCTCAACCGGCTGGGCATCACACCGCTGCCGAACACGGCCGGGTGTCGCAGCGCCGCCGAGGCGGTGCTCACCGCGCAGCTCGCCCGGGAAGCGCTCAACACCAACTGGGTGAAGCTCGAAGTGATCGCCGACGAGCGCACCCTGCTGCCGGATGCCGTCGAACTGATCCGGGCAGCAGAACAGTTGGTGGACGACGGCTTCGTGGTGCTGCCCTACACCAACGACGATCCGGCGCTGGCCCGACGCCTGGAAGACACCGGATGCGCGGCGGTGATGCCGCTGGGTTCGCCGATCGGCACCGGGCTGGGCATCACCAACCCGCACAACATCGAGATGATCGTCGCCCGCGCCGGTGTCCCGGTGGTGCTGGACGCGGGGATCGGCACGGCCAGCGATGCGGCCCTGGCGATGGAATTGGGTTGTGCCGCGGTCCTGTTGGCCACCGCGGTCACCCGCGCGGCCGATCCGCCGATGATGGCCGCGGCCATGGCGGCCGCCGTCAATGCGGGTTATCTGGCCCGGCGGGCCGGTCGCATCCCGAAGCGCTTCTGGGCTCAGGCGTCCAGCCCCACCCGATGAAACGATATGTGGCACTGGGCAGTTCGATGGCCGCCGGCCCTGGGATACGGCCGCGCGCGGCGGGTGCGCCGTGGCGAGCGGGACGATCGGCGCGCAACTACGCGCACCTGCTCGCCGCACAAGCCGGCCTGGATCTGACCGACGTCACCTTCTCCGGCGCCACCACGGCGCACGTGCTGTCTGAACGTCAATACGGCGCACCGCCACAAGTGACCGCACTGGACGGGTCCGAGACATTGGTGACGGTGACCATCGGCGGCAACGACGTCGGCTATGTCCCGGCGCTGATGGCGGCGTCGCTGCCGTCAGTGGTGCGGCACCTGCCGCTGCTGGGCGGACGCATCGCGGGTCTGCTGGATCGGCAGACGCGCGATCGCGCCCTGTCCGAGGTGTTCGATTCGCTTTGCGCAGTGGGACATTCGTTGCGCGAGCGCGCGCCGCGGGCGCAGATCTTCTTTGTCGACTACCTGACGGTGCTGCCACCGGCAGGTGTGCCCGCGCCACCGCTGTCCGGCGAACATGTGGAACTGGGCCGGCATCTGGCCACTACCCTGGAAAAGCTGACGGCCGAAGCCGCCGCGGTGACGGACTGTGCCGTGGTGCCGGCCGCGGCGGCCAGCCGCGATCATCACGCGTGGTCCCAGCAGCCCTGGACTACCAAACCCGGTGTGCCGCTACCCGGTCGGCCCGCACCGCTGCACCCGAACGGTGCCGGGATGCGGGCCGTCGCAGAACTTATCCGGAAAGCGTTGTAAGGCAACGAAAACGGTCAGCCGTTGGTGTGCCACCACTTGTACAGCGACGCGGTGTCGGTGTTGGACGCGCGGATGAAGCTCAGCACGTTCTTGGCGTCGGTGGTCCAGATGACCTCGGCCTGACCCTGATACGTGCCGCACGCCACCTGGCCGGAGGGTGTGGTGGAGCTGCCCTGGGTCCAGGTGGTGGGTGACTTGGCGTCCCCGCAGTTGGCCAGGGTGTCGTCCTTGATGCTGGCGGTGAACGCACTGCCCAGGTCGGTGGAGTTGCTGAACAGCATGTACTTGGCGACGACGGGTCCACCCTCGAGCGAGTTCTGGCCGCACTCCATGACGGCGACCATGCCGCTGGACGGGTCCGCCTGGTGACAGTTGCTGGTGGAGTAGCCTTTCGACAGCAGGCTGACGAGCGTTTCGTTGGGATCGGCATTCGCTGTCGCCATGCCCGCATAGCTGACAGTGCCAACCAGCGCCGCGGCGGATACGGCCCGCAGCAACTGTGTGAGGTGAGACATTTGTTGACTCCTTTTATTTGGTGGGACCGATGGTGCGCCTGTGCCGGTACCGGGGAGTGTATTTGTGCGGCACCGCAGAAAACAGACTTTTCCGAAAGGAATCCACGGCTCGGGTGACCGGACATCCTGCCCGGCGGCGATACATTCTGTGGGGCACTGTCTGATTGGGTGCCAATGACGGTGCGTCGGTCCTCGGGGTAGCACTGAAATACGTTGTGGCGCAGTGTTTGTCGCAAGTTCTGAAAATTGCGCAAGGGCGGGCTGCCGGGGCGCGATCGCGGCTGCCGAGTTTGTGGTGCCAGCGTGCCAAGTCTCCGGTATGGTAAGCCTCGCTTCCCGCCAGCTAACTTCTCTCGATCTGGAGAATCATGACGCAACCTCCCGGTTACCCGCCGCAGCAGCCGCCCGCCGGGCAGGCGCCGAACAACAACCTGGTGTTGGCCATCTTGGCGACGATCTTCTGCTTCCCGCCCACCGGGATCGTCGCGATCGTCAAGGCCAGTCAGGTCTCGGGTCTCTGGGCGCAGGGTCAGTACGCCGAGGCGCAAGCCTCCGCCGACTCGGCCAAGAAGTGGGTGAAGTGGTCGGTCATTGCCTGGGTGATCTCGGCCGTCCTCTATGCGGTCCTCGCATTCGTGCTTGCGTCGAACGCTCCGGATACGACCACCTCGATGGCCGCAATCCTGTTCTGAGGCCGAGCACTGGCTGATCCTGTGGACACCCGCCGAGCTGTCCGGCCGTTGCGGCTGGGTCGTCCGCTGCTGGTGGCTGCGGCAGCAACAGCGGTGTGTACCGGCATCTGGCTGGCTGACCCCACCACGCCGGGCGGCCCGCTGCCGACCTGTCCCACCAAAGCGCTACTGGGGATCGACTGCCCGGGGTGTGGCAGCATGCGGATGCTGTACAGCCTGCTGCACGGGAACGTGTGGGCGGCGGCCAGATTCAACGCCGTCGCCCTGATCGCAGTGGTACTCCTGGTGTGGGCCTACGCCGCCTGGACGTACGGCCACGTGGTCGGTCGGCGGATCAAGAGTTGGCAGCACACCCGGTGGGCGGCGCTGGTGACGCTGGGGGTGTGGGTGGTCTGGTTCGTGGTGCGCAACATCCCGGTCGCGCCGTTGCGGGGACTGGCCGTCTAGTCTGGGCGCGATGGTGCACAAATCGAAGTCGCTTGCCGCGGCCCTTGCCGTGCTGGCGACGGTCGCTTTCCTCGTCACGGGTTGCGGACGGTGCGCCACGGAGTCGCAGCCCGCAGGCGGCAGCCCGGCCGCGACCGACTTCGCCACCGCAATGCGCAACAAGGTGTCCACCGACGGGATGCTGGCGCACCTGTCCAAACTGCAGGACATCGCCAACGCCAACAACGGCACCCGCGCGGTGGGCACCCCCGGCTACGACGCCAGCGTCGACTACGTCGTAGAAACGTTGCGCAACAGCGGGTTTGACGTACAGACCCCCGAATTCTCGGCGCGGGTGTTCCACGCCGAGAAGGGTTCGGTCGCCGTCGGGGACCTGACCGCCGACGCCCGCGCCCTGGAGTACAGCCGCAGCACCCCGCCCGAGGGTGTGACGGGCCCGCTGCTGTTCGCGCCCGACGGCGAGAGTCCGGGTTGCACGCCGGACGACTACGACAAGCTGCCGGTGCAGGGCGCGGTGGTGGTGGTCAACCGCGGTTCCTGCCAGTTCGCCCAGAAAGAGGACGCCGCCGCACAACGCGGTGCCGTGGCCCTGATCGTCATCGACAACGTCGACGAGCAGGCCATGGGCGGCACGCTCGGCGCGACCACCGACGTGAAGATTCCGGTGGTCAGTGTCACCAAATCCGTCGGCTTCCAGTTGCGCGCCAAGTCCGGGCTGGCGACCATCAAACTTTCGGCGACCACGCAGAACTTCAAGGCCCGCAACGTCATCGCGCAGACCAAGACGGGTTCGCCGACCGACGTCGTGATGGCCGGTGCGCATCTGGACAGCGTGCCGGAGGGGCCGGGCATCAACGACAACGGTTCCGGCGTCGCCGCGATCCTGGAAACCGCGGTGCAACTGGGGAATTCGCCGCAGGTGCACAACGCGGTCCGGTTCGCCTTCTGGGGCGCCGAAGAACTCGGGCTGATCGGCTCGCGCAACTACGTCGAGTCACTGGACATCGACGGGCTGAAGAACATTGCGCTGTACCTTAACTTCGACATGCTGGCGTCGCCCAACCCCGGTTACTTCACCTACGACGGTGACCAGTCGCTGCCGATGGATGCCCGCGGCCAGCCGGTGGTGCCGGAGGGTTCGGCCGGCATCGAGCGCACGTTGGTCGCTTACCTGAAACTGTCCGGAAAGGCCGCCCGGGACACCTCGTTCGACGGTCGCTCCGACTACGACGGGTTCACCCTGGCCGGCGTCCCGTCGGGCGGCCTGTTCTCCGGAGCGGAAGCCAAGATGTCCGAGGAGGAGGCCAAGCTGTGGGGCGGGGCGGCCGACCAGCCGTTCGACCCCAACTACCACCAGAAGGGCGACACCCTCGAACACATCGACCGAACCTCGCTGGGGATCCAGGGCGGCGGCGTCGCCTATGCAGTAGGCCTGTACGCGCAGGATCTCGGCGGCCGCAACGGGGTTCCGAGCATGGGAGATCGCACCCGTCACGTGCTCGCCAGGCCATGACCGGCCGGATCGCCGCCCTGCTGTTGACGTTGCTGCTCGCGGCATGCGCGGGTACGCCGTCCTCGCATGACCCGGCCCAGCCGGTTGCCGCACCGGACCCGGCGCGTGCGCTGGCGTCGAAGGTCACCGCAGCCGCGATGTTCGCCCATCTGCGGGCGCTGCAGGACATCGCCGACGCCAACAAGGGGAGTCGGGCCGCGGGCACACCCGGCTACGACGCCAGTGTCGAGTATGTGGCTAGAACACTGCGCGCCAAGGGATTCGAAGTAGCGACACCCCAGTTCGAGCGGCTGCGCAACACCTCGCAGGGCAAGCCGGCGCTCACCGTCGCCGGTCGCAGCTTCCCCGTCGACCAGGCTTCGCTACTGGTGCGGACGCCGGCCGGCGGCCTGAGCGGACCGGTGGTGCGACCCGCCGCAGCCGCCGGTTGTGCCGCGACCGACTATCCGGACGCGCTGCCCAAGGGCGCGATCGCAGTGGTCGACGACACCCGCTGTTCGGTGGTGGACAAGCAGAACAGCGCCGTGGCCAGGGGTGCGGCCGCGCTGATCGTGATCCAGCCCAGCGGCCAGGGGGCATCGCCCACACTGTTCAACCCCGGCTACTACAACCAGCTGACCGTCCCGGTCGCGGTGGTGGGCACCAACGGTGCCGCCGCACTGACCCGCGGCGCCGGACCGGTGCGGCTGGTGCTGGACGCCGCGAACGTCAAGATCACCTCGCGAAACGTGTTGGCGCAGACCAGGACCGGCGCGGTCAACGAGGTGGTGATGGTAGGCACCCATCTGGACAGCCCGGCGGACAGTCCGGGCCTGAACAATGCCGGGACCGGGGTGGCCGCGGTGTTGGAGACGGCGCTGCAGCTGGGTCCCCTGCCGCCGGTGACCAACGCGGTGCGCTTCGCGTTCTGGGGAGCCGAGGAGAACGGCACCAACGGCTCGATGGACTACGTCTTCGGCCTCGACAACGAGGCGCTGAACAACATTGCACTGTATTTGAACTTCGACATGCTCGGTTCGCCTAACGCGGGGTTCTTCACCGACGACGGTGACCAGTCGGGACCGGCCGGTCCGGATGTGCCGTCGGCCGACGTGCCGCAGGGATCGGCCGGAATCGAACGGACGCTGGCCGGATACCTGAACCTGGCCGGGAAGCGGCCGGCCGACATGCCGCTGAACACCCGCACCGACTATCACCCGTTTCTCGTCGCGGGCGTCCCGGTGGGTGGCATGAACACCGGCGCTTCGCAAGTGAAAACCGCTGTGCAGGCGCGACTCTGGGGTGGTCAGCCGGGCGTGGCATTCGACCCCGGCTACCAGAGTGCACGCGACAACCTCGAAGCCGTGAACCGGGAAGCGTTGGCGGTCATGGGGTCTGGGGTGGCATTCGCGGTGGGCACCTATGCCGACTCGGTCACCGGTGTCAACGGCGTTACCCCCCATGACAAACGTCACCGCACCCGGGTGTCTTAGCGCAACGCTGGTCACGACGTGAGCCGGGAAGTAGAGTGTGCGCTGACGTCGGCAAACTGCGGCGGCATCGTGATTGGTGTAGGAGGGTCCCATGACGGAGCAACCGCCCCACTATCCGCCGCCACCGCCCGGTGGATACGGATATCCGCCGCCGGCACCGAATCCGTACGGTGGCTATCCGCAACCCGTCGGCACCAACGGGTTGGCGATCGCCTCGCTGGTGTGTTCGCTGGTGGGGTGGATCTGCGGCATCGGCCCGATCGTGGGCCTGGTATTGGGCATCATCGCGCTGAATCAGATCAAGAAGACCGGGCAGGATGGCCGCGGCATGGCGCTGGCCGGCGTGATCATCAGCGGGATCTCGATCGTCATGATCGTGCTCTGGTTCATCTTCGTCGCCATCATGGCGGCCACCAGCAGTAGCCACGACACCGTCTCGATGATGCTGACTGCCGTTGACCCGCAGGTGTTTTCGCGAGCTGCGCTAGTCTGACGCGTTCCGGTGACCTGAACGACGCCGGTTAGAATGGGTGTCGTTGGGTCCGGCCGGGTCGGGACGGGGTTGATTCGATGAGCTTTCGGGCAGTGACGGCATGCCTCGGCGCCGTGCTGATAGTGGCGGGATGTTCGACCATGGTCGAGGGCCGGGCGGTCTCCATCCTGAACGATCCTTTCCGGGTGGGTGGCCTGCCGGCGACCAACGGCAAGAGTGGCGTGAAAGCGAACGCGCCCGCCGCGACGGGCACCGTCGTCAACACCGACAACGGACCGATCGACAGACTGTCCTTGCTCTCCATCAACGACATCGAAGAGTTCTGGCAGGCGAACTACAAAGCACCGCTGAAGGGTTCCTACAAGCCAGTCGACAAGTTCGTGTCCTACAACTCCAAGGACCGCAACAGCCCACGGGTCTGCCGCAGCCAGACCTACGACAACGTCAACGCGTTCTTCACGTCGCGCTGCAACCTGATCGCCTGGGACCGCGGGGTCTTCATGCCGACCGCGCAGCAGTACTTCGGTGACATGTCGGTCAACGGCGTGCTCGCCCACGAGTTCGGGCACGCCCTGCAGGCGATGGCCAAGCTGGTCAACCGGAAAGACCCGACCATCGTCTACGAGCAGCAGGCGGACTGTTTCGCCGGGGTGTACCTGTACTACGTGGCCGAGGGTAAGTCGCCGCGCTTCACCCTGAGCACCGGCGACGGACTCGACCATGTGCTGGCCGGGATCATCACCACCCGGGACCCGGTGATGGACGCCGACGAATCCAACGAAGACGAGCACGGATCGGCACTGGACCGGGTGAGCGCCTTTCAGATGGGCTTCGTTACCGGGACGTCGGCGTGCGCGACGATCACCAAAGCCGAGATCGAGCGGCGCCGCGGCGACCTGCCCACGACGCTGCGGGTCGACACCAGCGGATCGACGGAGACCGGTGAGGTCCAGATCAACGAAGACACCCTGAACACCTTGATGGAATTGATGGGCAAGATCTTCGCCCCGAAGAACCCGCCCAAGCTGTCACTGAAGGAAGCCGGTTGCGCCGACGCCAAGCCCAGCCCGCCGGCGTCGTACTGCCCGGCCACCAACACCATCGCCGTCGACCTGCCTGCCCTGGCCACGATGGGCAAGGTCGCCGGCGAGAACGAACACAGCCTGCCCCAGGGCGACGACACCGCGTTGTCGATCGTGATGTCGAGGTACGCGCTGGCGGTCCAGCACGAGCGCAACCTGCCGATGCAGAGTCCGTGGACCGCGCTGCGCACGGCCTGCCTCACCGGCGTCGCGCACCGCAAAATGTCCGACAACATCGAGTTGCCGTCGGGTAACTCGCTGGTCTTGACCGCCGGTGACCTCGACGAAGCGGTGGCCGGACTGCTCACCAACCATATGGTCGCCAGTGACGCCGACGGTGTCAGCGTGCCCGCCGGATTCACCCGGATCGCCGCATTCCGCTCCGGCGTCGGCGGCGAGATGGCCGGATGTTATACCCGTTACCCGGGGTAGAGTTTCGTCTCGTGACCTACGAGCCGCCGAGCTATCCGCCGCCGCCCGGTGGCTACGGATACCAGCCGCAACCAGGCTTCGGTTATCCGCCGCCGATGGGCGGTTACCCGACGCAGCAGGGCACGAACGGTATGGCGATCGCCTCGCTGGTGTGTTCGGTGATCGGACCGTTCGTGTGCGGCGTGGCCACCGTTCTCGGGCTGGTGTTCGGGTTCATCGGACTCCACCAGATCAGGACCAGCGGGCAACAGGGCCGCGGCATGGCGATTGCCGGCATCATCATCAGCGCGCTCACCGTGGTGGCCGGGGTGATCATCGTGATCGCGCTGGTGCTGCTGGCACAGGCGGACTCACGCCGCCATCGTTACCACCACCGCGACTACTACGATTACTCGACCGCCATCGCCGCGACGATCAGCCGCACTCCCCAGACGGTGTCCTGTTAGAACCACCCGATCTCGGGATGGGGCACAAGGTGTTCGGGCTCGTCGCTCAACGTCTCTTCCCGCATCCACTTGATCGCTACCCAGCAGACCAGCACCCACCCGACGGCCACGGCGGGGATCGCCCATAACCGACGGATCAGCAACGCGCTGCCGCACTGCGACGTCGCGGCCGGGGCGGCCTGCGGGGCCTGAGAGAGCTGGAAGCCGAGACCGTTGCCGCAGTTGATCCTGATGCCGTACTGGTCGTACTGGCCCAGGTACACCGGAAACCACAGCGCAGCCAGTCCGATCAGCACGAGTAGCAGGCCGGTGATTCCGAGGTAGAACTGACGGTGACTCACGTTTGCTCCCGGCGATGTTAATAGTCGGTACGGTGTCGACATTCAGGTCATGCAGACATTGGCGAACAGTAGGACGGGCCATGAAACGATCGACCCCAGGAACGACACGGCCAGATCGGCGCCCTGCAGATCGCGCAGATGATCGGTGTGCGTCGCTGACCAAACCACCCCTACCAGCAGATATGGGGCACCGAGCCCGATCCCGATGGCCAGCAGCTGGGCGACGGAGAGCTCGAAGCTCAACACCCGGCGAATTCTTTCCAACACGACGCCCCGCCACCAGTCGGCCTACCCCACGGACGTGCACTATGTTAATGGACATTCCAGCACGACGGTAGTCTGGGTGGTGCGGAGCAGGGCGTTTCAGCCCACTGCGGTTGCCAGCCGGAGCGCCGCGGCCACCGCCAGGCCGGCGACGTCGAACTTCTTCGAAGCGAGGTCGTGGCGGGCGCCGGTGATCTCGACGATCTCGGTCGGTGCGCAGATGAGCGCAGCGGCGTCGCGCAGTTCGGTGATCGTGCCGAACGGATCGGATGTGCCGTGGGTGAACACCGTCGGCACCGTGATGTCCGGCAGATGTTCGGTGCGGGAACGCTCCGGCTTGCCCGGTGGGTGCACCGGATAGGAGAACAGGGTAAGCACGTCCAGTGGCTGGCCCCCCGCGGCCACCATGGATGTCTGCCGGCCGCCGTAGGAATGTCCGCCGGCGATCAGCGGTCCGTCGCTGAGTCGCCGGCACACCTCGATCGCCTCGATGATCCCGGCCCGGTCGGTGGCCGCCGAGCCCGACGGCGGGCCTGCTGCGCGGCGTCGGCGGTACGGCAGGTTGTAGCGCACCGCGAGCCAGCCGCGCTGGGCCCACTGTGCGCAAATCTGTTGCAGTAGTGCGGAATCCCGATTGCCACCGGCGCCGTGGGTCAGCACCACCACCCCATGTGGGGTGCCTTCGGGCCGATGCGCGACACCTGCGATGTCGTCGAGGTTCACCGGTGCAGCCGGAACAGGGGAGAGGCCGGACCGTGGCCGCGGCCCAGCGGATAGGCGGCCCGCAGCGATTCGGTGACCCAGCGCTTTCCGAAGCGCACGGCGTCGGGCACGGTGAAGCCGTGGGCCAGCGCGCAGGCCACCGCCGACGCCAACGTGTCACCGCCGCCGTGGTCGTCGCCGGTGGCGATCCGGGGCTGGTCGAACTCGTAGAAATCGCAACCGTCGTACAGCAGATCGCAACTGGACTGCGAGGTCCGCAGGTGCCCGCCCTTCACCAGCGCCCACCGCGGGCCCAGGGCATGCAGTGCCTCGGCCGCGGCGCGCTGGGACGCGGCGTCGACCACCTCGATATCGACGATCAGCCGTACCTCGTCCAGGTTCGGCGTCACCAACGTGGCCAACGGAAACAGTTGGGTGCGAAGCGATTCCAGCGCATCCCGGGCCAGCAGCGGATCCCCGTGCATGGACGCGCAGACCGGGTCGACGACCAACGGCGCCTGCGGGTCGAGGCGTTGCCAGGTGGCGGCCACCACCTCGATGATGGACGACGACGCCAGCATCCCGGTCTTGGCCGCCTGGATGCCGATGTCGGTGACCACCGCTTCGATCTGCCCGGCCACCACCGCGGTGGGAACCTCGTGAAAACCCTTGACGCCCAAGGTGTTCTGGATAGTCACCGCGGTGACGGCGACGCAGGCGTGCACGCCCAGCAGCGCCATGGTGCGCATGTCGGCCTGAATGCCCGCGCCGCCCCCGGAGTCCGACCCGGCGATCGTCAGCACCCGCAGCGGCGTTGCGCCCGGTGCCGGCAGGGGCAGGTAGGTCACTGCTGGGCGAGCGGCAGATACACCCGGTTGCCGTGGTCGGCGAACTCGCGGGACTTCTCTGCCATGCCGGCGGCCAGCATGGCGTCCACATCTGCCTCGGTTTCCAGTCCGTGCTTGGCGGCGAAGTCCCGCACATCCTGGGTGATGCGCATCGAGCAGAACTTCGGCCCGCACATCGAACAGAAGTGGGCGGTCTTGGCGGGTTCGGCCGGCAGCGTCTCGTCGTGGTACTCCCGTGCGGTGTCGGGATCCAGCGACAGGGCGAACTGGTCGTTCCAGCGGAATTCGAAACGTGCTGTGCTCAGAGCGTTGTCGCGGTCCTGCGCGTGTGGATGGCCCTTGGCCAGATCACCTGCGTGCGCGGCGATCTTGTAGGCGATCACGCCGTCTTTGACGTCCTTGCGGTCCGGCAGGCCGAGGTGCTCCTTGGGGGTGACATAGCAGAGCATCGCGGTGCCGGCTTGGGCGATGATCGCCGCGCCGATCGCCGAGGTGATGTGGTCGTAGGCCGGCGCGATGTCGGTGGCCAGCGGCCCGAGGGTGTAGAACGGTGCCTCCTCGCACCACTCCTCCTCCAGCCGAACGTTTTCCACGATCTTGTGCATCGGGACGTGGCCCGGGCCTTCGATCATCACCTGCACCCCGTGGGCTTTGGCGATCTTGGTCAGCTCGCCCAGGGTGCGCAACTCAGCGAACTGGGCGGCGTCGTTGGCGTCGGCGATGGAACCCGGCCGCAGCCCGTCGCCCAGGGAGAACGTGACGTCATAGCGGGCCAGGATGTCACAGAGTTCCTCGAAGTGGGTGTACAGGAACGACTCCCGGTGGTGCGCCAGGCACCATGCCGCCATGATCGACCCGCCGCGGGACACGATGCCGGTGACGCGCTTGGCCGTCAGCGGCACGTACCGCAGCAGCACACCGGCGTGCACGGTCATGTAGTCGACACCTTGCTCGCACTGTTCGATCACGGTGTCGCGGTACAACTCCCAGGTCAACTCGGTCGGGTCACCCTTGACCTTCTCCAGTGCCTGGTAGATGGGCACCGTGCCGACCGGGACCGGCGAGTTGCGCAGGATCCATTCGCGGGTTTCGTGGATGTTCTTGCCGGTGGACAGGTCCATGATGGTGTCCGCGCCCCAGCGGGTGGCCCACACCATCTTGTCGACCTCCTCGGCGATGGAGGAGGTGACGGCGGAGTTGCCGATGTTGGCGTTCACCTTCACCGCGAACGCCTTGCCGATGATCATCGGCTCGATCTCGGGGTGGTTGTGGTTGGCCGGAATGACGGCCCTCCCGCGGGCCACCTCGTCCCGCACCAGCTCGGCGGGCATGCCTTCGCGCACCGCGATGTAGGCCATCTCCGCGGTGATCTCGCCGGCGCGGGCGCGCTGCAGCTGGGTGCCGCGGTCGCGGACCACACCCGGACGCGGCGGCAGGCCGGCGTTCAGGTCGATCACGGCGTTCGCGTCGGTGTAGGGCCCGGACGTGTCGTACAGGTCGAAGTGATCCCCGGTGGACAGGTGCACCCGCCGGAACGGGACCCGCGCCGCGGGGACGCCCTCCACCTCGCGGTAGGTCTTGCTGCTGCCGGCGATCGGGCCGGTGGTGACGGACGGTTCGACGGTCATGGTCATGGCTATCTCCCTACGCCGGCATTACCCGGTCAGGTTCGTACGGTCGACGGCCCCGAGCCGTCCTCTCAGCGCACCGGGCGTGCGCTCCCGCGTCATTTTCGGTTGGATGGCTCCCACGCTAGCGCAGCGCGCACCGGCCCGGGTATCAGTCGGCCTCTTCCAGGGCCTCGCCGAGTTCCTCGAGGACCTGGTTGTGGTGGTTGCTGGCCAGCAGGTGCCCGGCGGTGATCACCAGGGCGACGGGCCAGTCGATCAGTTCGAACGCCGCCAGGGCCGCGATCCCGCCGTAGTAGGCCAGCTGTTCGGGCGGCGGTATCTGGACCCTGCCCAGGATCGGCAGGTTGATCACGAACGTCTGGGCCTGCCGGATCTGGGACACCGCCTCGCGCTGGGAGGTAACGGAGCGATCTTTCTTTTCGGCCATCATTTGCCTTTCAGTAACGAAGGGTTTGCCGTCGTGCCCGGTGGGGCGGTCACCGTCGAGGTATGACGACGACAGATGCATTGCGTGACCCGCTGGCTGCGTCGTGCGCCCGGTTGCTGCAGAGGCCGTTGACGGAGCTGTACGCCCTGCTGTGGCGGGCGGGGGTGCTGGAGGTGGTCTCGGATCGAACTCCTCGCCCTGTCACGGTCCGCGCGTCGCGGTGTGATTGCTCGCGCGCAACCGGCTGACGACGGAATCAGTTCGTACTGCGCAGGCTGGTGCTACCGGCCCGGCGCCCGGCGACCTTTTTGGCCGGTGCCTTCCGGGCTGTCTTTGTCGCTGTCTTCGTCGGGGTCTTCGGTGCTTCGGCGGCGGCCGGTTCGTCCGGCACCGGGGTGAGCTTGGCCGGGGCCTGCACGCCGGCCGGTTCCGGGGCGTTGTTCAGTTTGCGCAGCAACAGCGCTCCACCGCCGACCGCCAACAGGATGGGCCACTCGATGAGACCCGCGGCGCCGATCGCGCCGATCGCCAGCGCGGCGGCCGGAGTCGACTTGCTGCCGGTGCCGATGCCCTGCTGAATCCCCTCGGCGGCGCCCTTGACCCCGCCGACGATGCCGTTGACCGTCGCCCCGCCGACGGCGCCGGCAGCGGCGGTGGTTGCCGTCGCGGCCCGACTGAGTGTCCGACCTACCGTGCGAAAAGCTCCGTCAACGACACCCATGATCACTCCCTGGCCTTGGCTACTCTGCTTGTATACCCCCCGGCCGCGTTCTTCACCAGAAACAACAACGAATTTCACAGCATCTTGAAAGGTCAGGGGCGTAGGTCCACCAGGACCGGCGCGTGATCGCTGGGCGCCTTGCCCTTGCGCTCCTCGCGGACGATCTGTGCGTCCACCACCCGCTCGGCCAGCGCCGGGGAGCCAAGGATGAAGTCGATGCGCATGCCCTGCTTCTTGGGGAAGCGCAGCTGGGTGTAGTCCCAGTAGGTGTATACCCCCGGTCCCGGCGTGAAAGGCCTTACCAGGTCAGCGAATTGTGCGTCGACGATGGCCGCGAACGCACGGCGCTCCGGTTCCGAGACGTGGGTGCAGCCGGCGTAGTACTCGGTGCTCCAGACATCGTCGTCGGTGGGCGCGATATTCCAGTCGCCGACCAGCGCGATGGGCGCGCCGGGATCCTCGCGCATCCAGCCGGCAGCGGTATCGCGCAGCGCGGCAAGCCAATTCAACTTGTAGAGGTAATGCGGGTCGTCGAGGGTGCGGCCGTTCGGCACGTACAGGCTCCACACCCGCACCCCGCCGCAGGTGGCGCCGAGCGCACGGGCTTCGGCCGCCGCCGCCACGTCGGGTTTGGCGCTCCAGGTCGGCTGGCCGTCGAAGCCGACCTGCACATCGGACAGCCCGACCCGGGAGGCGATCGCCACCCCGTTCCATTGGTTGAAGCCGACATGGGCCACCTCGTAACCGATTTCGTGGAACGGCAGGGCCGGAAACTTTTCATCCGAACACTTGGTCTCCTGCATGGCCAGCACGTCGACCTCGGCGCGCACCAGCCAGTCGAGGACCCGGTCCAGCCGGGAGCGGATCGAGTTGACGTTCCAGGTGGCCAACCGCAGCCGGTCGCCGCCGGCGGGGGTGTC
This sequence comes from Mycobacterium sp. NGS24, assembly GCF_059813065.1. NCBI lineage: Bacteria > Bacillati > Actinomycetota > Actinomycetes > Mycobacteriales > Mycobacteriaceae > Mycobacterium > Mycobacterium sp. NGS24. The sequence continues at coordinate 93,091 of NZ_JCALDW010000019.1, read as the reverse complement.
GGGCATGGCGTTCTCCTCTCTAGTCCGGTGTCCAGTCCGGTGCTGCGCGGAAATACCGGCGGCGATGGTGCAGGCGGAAACCCTGCAATTCGGCCGTGCCGGTCGGCTCGGTGTCGGGTATGCAGCGGTACGCGTGATCAGCCTCGCGCACCAGGACCCGTTCGGTACGCTCGCAGCACCAGCCGGCCGGCGGCGACAGCAACCGGTCCGGGATGACCACCCGCGGCGGCAGGCCTCGCGCGGTGTACCAGGCGGCGATCGCGCCGATGGCTGCTGAATCCGCCGAAAGATCAAGCGGCACAGCAGAATTGGTGGCCAGTTCAACGCCGTCACCGGCGCGCAGCAGCCAGCCCGACAGCCGGCTTTCCTCGGCGCCGGGCCGGGCCTCGGCGGCCCGGCGCTCGAGCGCCCGGATGTCGGCAGTGCGCACCGGAGCGTCGGTCAGGACCCGCAGGGCCACCACGTCGTCGGGCCGAACCTGGACCACTGCACCGGATTTCGTCTGTACGTGCACCGCGGGATCGACCGCCAGCAACCGGCCCACGGCGTCGGTCAGCGGCGGGACCGATCCGGCCGGCCGGCGGTAGCGCAGCGTCACCCGCGTCCCGGGCGGCGGCCAGGCAACCATCAGTGACCGAACGGGTCGGGCCCCTCGCCCGGCGTCCAGGACAATCCCGGCACGCCCCAGCCATGCGACTTGACCGCCCGCTTGGCCGCGCGTGCGTGCCGGCCGATCAACCGGTCGAGATAGAGGAATCCGTCCAGATGCCCGGTCTCGTGCTGCAACATGCGCGCGAACAGCCCGGTGCCTTCGACGCTGACCGGTTTGCCGTCGGCGTCCAGGCCGGTGACCTTCGCCCAGTCGGCCCGTCCGGTCGGAAAGGACTCGCCCGGCACCGAGAGGCACCCTTCGTCGTCGTCGTGGCCGGCTGACGGCATGGTCTCGGGAATCTCCGACGTCTCCAGCACCGGGTTGACCACCACCCCGCGCCGGCGGCTGGTCAGTCCCCGGTCGTCCGAGCAGTCGTAGACGAACAACCGCAGGCCGTGCCCGATCTGGTTGGCCGCGAGTCCCACACCGTGGGCGGCGTCCATGGTGTCGTACATGGTCTGGATCAGCTCGAGCACCTCGGCCGGCAGCGACCCGTCGGCGCCGACCGGGACAGGCGTCGTCGGAGTGTGCAAAACCGGATCTCCCACGATGCGGATGGGTACGACTGCCATGGTCGGCTAGCTTAGGCGAGTTGCGCGAACGGTCCCGCAAAGGTCTACGCCGACGCGCGGGTCTGCATTCCGGCGCAACACATTGCGGCGTGGTTCAATATTCGCGCACAACATTGCCCAGCATTCGCCGAAAGGGTCCAGGGGAAGCAATATGGACAGCGCCATGGCGCGGGCACATCGAGCGGACGACGACTCGGAGATCGCAGACGGGCTGACCCGGCGCGAGCATGACATCTTGGCTTTCGAACGGCAGTGGTGGAAATTCGCCGGCGTCAAGGAAGACGCCATCAAGGAGCTGTTCTCGATGTCGGCGACGCGCTACTACCAGGTGCTCAACGCGCTGGTCGACCGGCCCGAAGCGCTGGCCGCCGACCCGATGTTGGTGAAGCGGTTGCGGCGGCTGCGGGCCAGTCGCCAGAAGGCCCGCGCCGCGCGGCGGCTGGGCTTCGAGGTCACCTGACCGGTCCGCGCCCTTTGCGGGTTCTGGCCGTGCGCTGGTTACAGTGGCTTCGATGAACGAGCGCGTACCCGACTCGACGGGGCTTCCGCTGCGGGCCATGGTGATGGTGCTGCTCTTCCTGGGCGTGATTTTCCTGTTGCTCGGCTGGCAGGCCCTGGGTTCGGCCGGCAAGGCCGACGAGGAGTCGTCGTCGGCGGTCACCACGATGTCCAGCACGTCGGCGCCGACCTCGACCAGTGCCAAACCGGCGGCCAACCAGGCCGAGGTGCGGGTGTACAACATCTCCTCGCGGGAGGGCATCGCCAAGACTGCCGCCGACGATCTCAAAGCGGCCGGCTTCAAGGTGACCGAGGTGACCAACCTCGCGGTCGCCGATGTGACGGCGACCACGGTGTACTACGGCGAAGACAGCGAGAAGGCCACCGCTGAAGCGGTCGGGACCAAGCTGAACGCCCCGGTGGAGAAGCGCATCGCCGCACTCGCCGACCAGCCCCCCGGCGTCATCGTTTTAGTGACGGGTTGAGGCCCGGTTCGACGGGTCGTCAAGATAGGCTCACGGCTATGTCAAAGCCCGCCGGTCCCGTTGTCCGTCCCGCAGGTCGCACGTCCGCAGCTGCCGCCAAGTCCGCTCTGGTCGCGGCCGCGTGCGTCGCGGTCGTAGGTGCGTGCTCGTCGCCGCAGCAAGCGGCGACCACGACCGGTACCCCGCCGACGGTCTGGACCGGCACCCCGGCGCCGTCGACCTCCGGCCACGCCGAGCCCGCGCCCAGCACCCAGGAGGCGCCGCCGTCCGGGCAGACCATCACCACTGTGCTCAAGGGGTCGTCCGGCCAGGAGGTCGCGACGGCGAAGTTCGATTTCGCCAACGGCTATGCGACCGTGACGATCACGGCCACCAGCAGCAGCGGGCTCGCGCCGGGATTCCACGGCGTGCACGTCCACAGCGTCGGCAAATGTGAGGGCGATTTCGCCTCCGCAGGTGGGCACCTCAAGGTGCCGGGCGCCACCGGCCATTCCAGCGGAGACCTGACCTCGCTGCAGGTGCGTAAGGACGGGGCGGCGCTGCTGGTGACCACGACCGACGGCTTCACCATGGACGACCTGGTCGGCGGTGCGAAGACGTCGATCATCATCCACGAGGGCCCGGACAACTTCATGAACATCCCGAATCGCTACCAGGTCAACGGGGCACCCGGTCCCGACGAGACGACGATGACTACCGGTGACGCCGGCAAGCGGGTGGCGTGCGGTGTCATCGGGTCCGGGTAAGGGAAGCCGGGCGCGCAACCGCATCGATTTCGCTCGTTCGCCCCGTCCGACGGTCGGCGTCGAATGGGAGTTCGCGCTGGTCGATGCGCAGACCCGCGATCTGAGCAACGAGGCCACCGCGGTGATCGCCGAGATCGGCGAAAACCCGCGCGTGCACAAGGAATTGCTGCGCAACACCGTCGAAGTCGTCAGCGGCATCTGCGAGAACGCCGCCGAGGCCATGCACGACCTGCGCGACACGCTGGGCCCGGCCCGGCGCATCGTCCGCGACCGCGGCATGGAGCTGTTCTGCGCCGGCACCCACCCGTTCGCCCAGTGGTCCAGTCAGAAGCTCACCGACGCACCGCGTTACGCGGAGCTGATCAAGCGCACCCAGTGGTGGGGCCGCCAGATGTTGATCTGGGGTGTGCATGTGCACGTCGGGATCTCGTCGGCGTACAAGGTGATGCCGATCATCTCCTCGCTGCTCAACCAGTATCCGCACCTGCTGGCGTTGTCGGCGTCGTCGCCGTGGTGGGGTGGCGTGGACACCGGATATGCGAGCAATCGCTCGATGATGTTCCAGCAGTTGCCGACGGCCGGTCTGCCGTTTCAATTTCAGGCGTGGTCGGAATTCGAGGGCTTCGTCTACGACCAGAAGAAGACCGGGATCATCGATCACGTCGACGAGGTCCGTTGGGACGTCCGGCCTTCCCCGCACCTGGGCACCATCGAGGTGCGCATCTGCGACGGTGTCTCCAACCTGCGTGAGTTGGGTGCGCTGGTGGCGTTGACGCACTGCCTGATCGTGGATCTGGACCGCCGGCTGGAAGCCGACGAGCCGTTGCCGACCATGCCGCCCTGGCACGTGCAGGAGAACAAGTGGCGGGCCGCCCGCTACGGGCTCGACGCAGTGATCATCCTGGACGCCGACAGCAACGAGCGGCTGGTCACCGAGGATCTCGACGAGGTGCTGACCCGGCTGGAGCCGATCGCCAAGTCGTTGCGGTGCGCCGACGAGTTGGCTGCCGTCGCCGACATCCCCCGCCTGGGCGCGTCCTACCAGCGACAGCGGCGGGTGGCCGAGGAGCACGACGGCGACCTGCGCGCAGTGGTCGACGCGCTGGTGGCCGAGTTGGACATCTAGGCGCGCACCCGATCCCGGTCGACGGCCGCGGCCACCCGGTGCAGCATCCGGCGCACCGCGACGCGGTGGCCGCCGGAACCGATGACCAGTGCGCGGTACACCTTGCCGCGCAGGCCGGGAAACTCCGCAAACGTCAGTGCCCGCAACCGGACTGCGTCTCCGTCCGGATCGAGCTCGAACACCAGCCGATAGATGGCGAACGGATGGCGGCCCTTGAGTGCCAGCCGCTGCGGGGGCGTCGCCTCGTCCAACTGGAAACCGACCGGAACCGTGGTCGGGTCGAGGGGATCGCGGCACATGGTGCGCAGCAGCGCCGACCAGGTGTCAGCGGCCGAGGCCCGCACCGGGATACCATACTCATCAATATAGGGTAATCGTTTCATATAGAAGGACTGTACTAGATCATGGCGCCGCCACGGAAGCATGAGACCGACGTCATTCTCGATGCCACACGGTCCCTGATTCTGGGGCACGGACCGCGGGCGGCCAGCGTCGCGGCGATCGCCAAAGCCAGCGGCGCCCCGGCCGGCACCCTCTACCACCGGTTCGGCAACCGCGACGGGGTGGTGATCGCGGCCTGGTTGCGCGCACTGCAGCGCTTCCAGACGCGCGCGATGGCGGCGACGGCGCCGACCCCGGAGGGGACGGCCGTGGCAATGGCGGCCGCTGCGATCGACTTCGCCCGCGACCTGCCCGACGACGCCCGGTTGCTGCTGACGGTCCGGCCCGGTGACCTGGTCGACGGCCGGCCGGGTGCGGAGTTTCAGCACACCCTCGCCGCGATGAACGCGCCGCTGGCCGTGCGGGTGCGCGAGTTGGCGATCGGACTCTACGGGAGCGGTGCGGCGCGCGCCGTGGACGCGGTCAATCGCGCCGTGGTCGACCTGCCCTACGCGGTGGTGCGCCGCCACGCCTACGACGATCCGCTGCCCGAGTGGCTGGCGGCCGATGTCGCGGCAGCCGCCCGGTCGCTGCTGCGTGGCTATGCTGAACCGGGGGTGAGGCGCGATGAATCGTGAACCGGTGGTAATGCCCATGTTTCCGCTTGAATCGGCGCTGCTGCCCGGAGAGATCCTGCCGCTGCGTATCTTCGAGCCCCGCTATACCGCGCTGGTGCAGGACTGCATGGGCAGTCAGAATCCCCGCTTCGGAGTGGTGCTGATTTCGCGCGGGCGCGAGGTCGGTGGCGGCGATGCGCGCAGCGACATCGGGGTGGTGGCCACCATCACCGATTACGCCGCTGCCGACTCGGGCCGTTATGTGTTGCGGTGCCGGATCGGCGACCGGATCCGGGTGCGCGAATGGCTGCCGGACGATCCGTATCCCCGTGCGCGCGTAGAGATTTGGCCCGACGAATCGGGGCCGCCGGTGACGGCGGCACTGTTCCGCGACGTCGAGGACCGGGTGCTGGCATTGTTCGAGCGGATCGCCGCGGTGCAGGGAGTGCAGCTACCGGACCGCGCCGAGCTGTTCGACTATCCGGGTGCAGAGCCCAGAGACAACGCAAAGCTGTTGTACGCCTTGGCAACTCGCGTCCCGATGGGTCCGGCCGATCGGTATGCGGTGCTCGCGGCGCCGTCGGCGGCCGACCGGCTGGCCGCCCTGCTCGAAGCGGTGGACTCGGTGACCGCGGTGATCGAGTTTCAGCTCTCCGAGTAGTCGCCGTCGGAATCCGCGGGGTCGGTGACCGGCACCAGCGGCAACGCTGCCAGCGGAAAGACACTCGACACCGCGAAGGCCAGCGGATACCCGGCCACCACAATCAGCTGGGCGAACACCGGGGGCGCAACGGCGACCACCAACCGCTCGAAGGTGTTCTGCTTCCCCAACGCCCACCCGCTCCAGAACGGCCCGGCTATCTCCGGGATCTTGGTGAACGGCAGACCGTTGTCGCCGGTGATCGCCGACGCGACGACCATCAGGCCCACCGATACCGGCCAGTTCAGCTGATCGGCCAGCGCGAGCAGCATCATCACCGCGGCAGTGACCACGGCGATCCACCGGACCGGCCGCATCCGCGACCCGATGGCATCCGCCCACCGTCCGGCAGCGATGCGCACCGCCGCGCCCAGCAGTTGCGAAGCGCCGACCAGCACACCGGCCCACGCCATCGACAGGTGGTGCTCCTGGAGAAACCAGACCAGCATGAAGGTCAGCACCACCGGCTGCGGCACCATCAACAGCGCGGAGGCAAAGTGTATGCGCCACAACGAGGTTCCCCGGTACAGGTCGGCCAACTCGCGCATCGGTACGTGCGATCTGTGTTCGCGCGGCGGGTCGCGCACGGCCAACGCGCTGGCCACCGCGGCCAGTGCACACAGACCCGCGGGGAACAACAGCGCCGCCGACATGTGGCGTCTACCGAGTTCGGGAATGACCAGTGCGGCCACCGCGATTCCCAGCGGTTGCGCGGTCTGCCGTATCCCCATGGCCAGCGCCCGCTGATGCTCGGGGAACCAGCCGGTGACCAGCCGGCCGCTGGCCGTGATGCAACTGGCCGCGGCCATGCCGCCGAGTACCAGAAACGTGCCGACCAGCAGCATCGAATGCACCGACGCCGCGGCGAAGCCGGCCGCCGCGGTGAGCCCCAGGCCCGCCGACAGCACGATCCGCTCGCCGACGCGGTCCAGCAGGTAGCCCCACGGGATCAGGGTCAACATCATGCCGACGCTGGGCATCGACGCCAGCAGGGCCGCCTGCACCAGGCTCACGCCCCGATTGCCCAGGGTGGGGATCAGAAAGGCGACCCCGTTGATGAACACGTTGGCCGACAGCGTCGCCAGCTGGGAGACCGTCAGCATCGACCAGCGCCTGGCCGCACTGACCTCCGAGATCGCCGTCGTCACCGCTGATTACCCCCGCCCCACCGGGCAGCGATACCCGGTGCGGGGTCGGGCAAACGCGGCTAGACCGCCTTGGCGAAGGCGCGCAGCGACTCCACCTGTAGCGGGTCCAGCGAGGGGCGCACCTTACCGCGGGCGGTGGCCAGGTCGGCGGCGGTGACGTCGGCGGCGTCGATGGAGCGCCGCATCGCAGCCAGCGCGGCCTCGCGCAGCAGCGCGACGCAGTCCGCGGCGCTGTACCCGGACAAATCGGCGGCCACCGCGTCCAGGTCGACGTCGGAACTCAGCGGGATCGACTTGCCGGCGGTGCGCAGGATCTCGCGCCGGGCGTCGGCGTCGGGCGGCTCGACGAACACCAGCCGTTCCAGCCGGCCCGGCCGCAGCAGGGCCGGGTCGATCAGGTCGGGCCGGTTGGTCGCACCCAGCACCACGACGTCGCGCAGCGGGTCGATCCCGTCCAGCTCGGTCAGCAGCGCGGCCACCACCCGGTCGGTCACGCCGGAGTCGAAGCTCTGGCCGCGGCGCGGCGCCAGTGCATCCACCTCATCGAGGAACACCAGCGACGGCGCGGAATCGCGGGCCCGGCGGAACAACTCGCGGACCGCCTTCTCCGACGAACCCACCCACTTGTCCATCAGCTCGGAGCCCTTGACGGCGTGCACGCTGAGCTGGCCGGTGCTGGCCAGCGCGCGCACCACGAACGTCTTGCCGCAACCGGGCGGGCCGTAGAGCAGCACCCCGCGGGGCGGGTCCACCCCCAACCGGGAGAAGGTGTCCGGGTGCTGCAGCGGCCACAGCACCGATTCGGTCAGCGCCTGTTTGGCTTCGGCCATGTCGCCGACGTCGGCCAGCGTGACGTTCCCGACGCTGACCTCTTCGCCGGCCGACCGGGACAACGGGCGGATCACGGTCAGCGCCCCCAGCAGGTCCGCCTGGCTCAGCTGCGGCGGACGCCCGTCGGCGCTGGCCCGCGAGGCGGCCCGCAGCGCGGCTTCCCGGATCAACGCGGCCAGGTCGGCCACCACGAATCCCGGTGTCCGGCTTGCGATTTCGTCCAAATCGAGAGCACCGGCCGGGACTTCTCTGAGTAGCGCGTCAAGCAGTGCCCGGCGAGTCGCCGCGTCGGGCAGCGGCAGGCTCAGCTCGCGGTCGCACAACTCCGGCGACCGCAACCGCGAGTCGATCTGGTCGGGCCGCGCGGTGGTGGCGATCAACGCGACGCCGTCGGTGGCCACCGCGGTGCGCAACTCGGCCAGTACCAGCGACGCCACCGGTTCGGGGGTCTGCGGCAACAGGGCGTCGACGTCGGTGATCAGCAGCACCCCGCCGCTGCTCGTCGCCGCGGTCACGGCCGCGGTCACCGACTTGAGCCGGTCCTCGGCGGCCAGGGCGCCGACTTCGGGACCGTCCACCTGCACCAGCCGCCGTCCGGCGCACACCGCACGCACCAGCGTCACCTTGCCGACCCCGGCCGGTCCGGACACCAGCACACCCAGGTTGGTGTCGGCGCCCAGGGTCTTGAGCAGGTGCGGCTCGTCCAGGGCGAGCTTGAGCCATTCGGTCAGCTTGGCGGCCTGCGGTCCCGCGCCCTTGAGTTCTTCGACCTGGATCTGCGGGCTGACCACCTCGGCCGTCTCCGACGCGGCCGGCCGCTGCGCGACCAGCGTTCCCCAGGTGACCAGCGTGTTCGGTTGCACGCTGACCGGCCTGTCCGGATCCACACCGGTGACGGTCAACAACTCCGAGGTCCAGCTGATCCCGACCGAGGAGGCCAGCGCCCGGGTGGCCGCCGAGGTCGAGGTGCCCGGGCCCAGGTCGCGGGGCAGCAACGAGACCGCGTCGCCGACCATCATCACCTTGCCCAGCAGCGCCTGGCGCAGCGTCGCCGACGACAGCGATTGGGCCGCCAGCGTCGAGCCGCTGAGGGTGACCGTCCGGGCCCCGTAGACGGTGACCGCACGCAGGATCACCTCGATGCCTTCCCGCAGTCCGGCGTTGGACAGCGTGACGTCGTCGAGCAGCGCGATGCCGACGGGGATGTCGCCGGCGGCCATGCCCACGACGGCCGCGGTGGTGCGTGAGCCGGTCAGCGACACCGCGTCCCATTCCCGGATGCCCAACGCCGCGATGGCACTGGGATGCAGTCGCACCACCCCGCGCCGTGAGTCGACCGCGGACGTATTCAGCCGCGCGGTGAGGGCGAGCTGGTCGGGGCGGGTCACGTTACCGGCCCGGCTTGCGCAACCCGAGCCGTGCCATCGAGCGGCGGTGCGGCGCCGCCCGACCGGTCGCGCGCTGCGCCGCCCGCCACTGCTTGGGCTTGTCGTCCCACACCTCAGGGTGTTTGGCCAACCAGCGCTTGCTGCGCACCGCGAACGGGATATGGCACACGTAGGAGATGATGATCACCCAGATCAGGATGTAGGGCACCACCACCGCGGCCGCCGCCACGATCGCCACCACGGCCAGCAACAGCACCGCCAGGTTCGGCGGTACCGCGAAGGTGTGGACCTTCTTCATCGGGATGGCGCTGACCATCAGCAGCGACGTCCCGGTGATCCAGGCGGCCAGCACCCACTGGTTGGACCACCAGCCGTCGTGCCCGAACTGCAGTTTGAGGCCGATGGTGCCGATCATGGACACTGCACCGGCCGGCGCGGGCATGCCGACGAAGAACTCCTTCGCGTACGGCGGCAGGCTGCCGTCGTCGGCCTGCGCGTTGTACCGGGCCAACCGCAAGACCACGCACACCGCGTACAGCAGCACCACCATCCAGCCGATCGGCGACTTCTCCAGCAGCGTCACGTAAACCACCAGCGCCGGTGCCACCCCGAAGTTGACCGCGTCGGCCAGCGAATCGATCTCGGCGCCCATCCGCGACTGGGCGTTGAGGATGCGCGCCACCCGGCCGTCCAGGGCGTCGAGGATGGCGGCGACGGCGATCAGCGCCATCGCCGGTATCGGCTTGTCGTCGAGCGCGAACTTGATGGAGGTCAGGCCGGCGCAGATGGACAGCACGGTCATGGCGCTGGGCAGCAGGTGCAGATCCACCGTTCGCCGGATGCGAGGCTTGTCGATCATGACAGCTCAGCCAGCACGGTCTCGCCGCCCACGGCCCGCTGGCCGACCTTGACCAGTGGTTCGACGCCTGGCGGCAGGTAGGTGTCCAGCCGCGAGCCGAACCGGATCAGACCGTAGGTCTCGCCGATCGTCAGGTGGTCGCCGACGTGGGCGTTGCACACGATGCGACGGGCGACCAGCCCGGCGATCTGCACGACCACCACTTCGGCGTCCGCTGCGGTGTGGAGCAGCACGCTGGTGCGTTCGTTGGCGGCGCTGGCCTCGGGCAGATCGGCGGACAGGAACTGCCCGGGGCGGTGCTGCACCGCGATCACCTTCCCGCTCACCGGCGCCCGTTGCACGTGCACATCCAGAATCGACAGGAAGATGCTGACGCGTGGCCGCGGGGTGTCGCCCAGGCTGAGCTCGGCGGGCGGGGCGGCGGAATCGACCAGGGCGACCGTGCCGTCGGCCGGCGCGACCACGACGCCGTCCCGGCCGGGAGGTACCCGGGCGGGGTGGCGGAAGAATCCCGCGCAGGCGCCGGCCGCGAGCAGGCCGGTCCGGCGCAGCCAGCGGTAACGGTAACCGCCGGCCGCCACGGCGAGGCCGGTCGCGACGAACGGCAGGCCGGCCGGGTGTATCGGGGGAATGGTGGAGCGCACCAATTCGAGCAGGTGTGCAGGACCGTCGGCGGAGCCAGGGCGTTTTGCCACGCGGGTCATCTTACGTAAGCGGGACCGGCCGTCGTGGTTCGTTCCGGCCCGGAAGGGGAACGGGCAGGAGAACGTTTGGAATTCGCACCCGTCCCTGAGGGCCCACTCTGATTTCCACCGATGACGCGCGCGCGGCCCGCCTGCGCCGCGCGAAGCTGAGTGTCACCGCAGTGTTCATCTTGCACGCTGTGGTGTTTTCGTCGTGGGCGGCGCACATCCCGCAGGTCAAGGCGGACCTGGGGCTGTCTGACGCCGCGTTGGGCACCGCGCTGTTCGGTGCGCCGCTGGGGTCGGTCGCGGCGACGGTGTTCAGCCATTGGGCGTTGCCGCGCTGGGGCAGTCACCGGCTGGTGCCGGTCATGGTGGTGGGCTACGCGCTGGCCGGAATGACGGTCGGGCTGGCCACCTCCGGGCTGTGGCTGTTCGGCACACTCGCGCTGTGGGGGATGTTCCAGGGTGGCCTGGACGTCGCGATGAACACCCAGGCCGGCACGGTGGAGCGGCTGGCCCGCGCGCCGATCATGGCCCGCTTCCACGGCATGTGGAGTGTCGGCGCCCTGCTGGGCGCGCTGACCGGCGCCGGCTGCGTCAGCATCGGGGTCGGCCTGGGCCTGCAGCTGACGGTGCTCGGGGCGGTGGTGCTGGTCGCCGTGGGCCCGTTCACCCGCCGCCTGTTCCCGGACGAGGCCGTGGTCGCCTGCGAGGACGGCAAGCAGCCGGGTCGGGCTCGGCTGACCCGGACGGTGGCGCTGCTGGCTGCGGTGGCCTTTGCGTCGTTCCTGTGCGAGGGCGCCGCCACCGACTGGTCAGCCAACTATCTGCACGACGTGGTCGGCGCCGGTCCCGGTGTGGCGGCGCTGAGCTACGCCGCCTACACGTCGGCGATGGTGGCGATGCGGCTCGGCGCGATGCGGTTGCACGCGCGATTGCCGGCACGTCGGCTGCTGCCGGCGCTGGCCCTGTTCGCCGCGGTCGCCATGTGCGTGACGCTCGCGTCCGCCAGTGTCGCGGTCAGCGTCATCGGCTTCGCCTGTGTGGGCGCCGGGGTGGCGCTGTTGGTGCCGACGGCGTTGAGCGCCGCCTACTCCGCCGGCCAGGGCGGCTCGGCGATCGCCCTGGTGGCCGCGACCGGCTGGCTGGGCAACCTGCTCGGTCCGCCGCTGATCGGCCACCTCGCCGAGTGGTTCGGGCTGTCCGCGGCGCTGCTCACCATCCCGGTGGTGCTCGCGGTGGCCGCGGTGGCCATCGGCGGCACCACCGCGTTCAAGGTCGCCGACGAATTTCACCGGGATCCGGCCGGTTCGACCGCCTAGCGCAGATCCCACACCTGCAGCCGGGTGCCGGCCGGCACCTCCACAACATCTTCGGGGATGTCGAGCAGCCCGTTCGCGGTGGCCAGCCAGCGCAGGTGGTGCGAAGCCGGCGGGCCGTAACTGGTGACCTGCCCGGTCTCAGCGTCCAGCACCGCCCGGCGGAACTGGCGTTTGCCCCGCGGTGAGGACACCGTCTCGGTCAGCACCGCCGCGCGCAGTGGGCGGCGCGGATCCGGTAGCCCCATGGCGGTGCGCAGCGCCGGCCGGATGAACACCTCGAAGGACACCAGCGCACTGACCGGGTTGCCGGGCAAGGTGACGATCGGGGTGCCGCCCACCCGTCCGACGCCCTGCGGCATGCCCGGCTGCATCGCGACCTTGACGAACTGCACGCCTCGATCGCCACCGAAGGCGTCCTTGACCACCTCATAGGCGCCGGCACTGACCCCGCCGCTGGTGACGATCAGGTCGGCGGCGGCGGCGTGACTGTCCAGCACCGCGTTGAACTGGGCGACGTCGTCGCCGGCGGTCGCGGTGGCCACCACCTCGGCGCCCGCCTCCCGGACGGCGGCGGCCAGCATGACCGCGTTGGACTCGTAGATCTGCCCGGGCAGCAGCGCAGCGCCCGGCGGCGCCAACTCCGAGCCGGTGGAGATCACCAGCACCCGCTGTCGCGGTAGCACCGCCAACTCGGCCAGTCCCAACGCCGCCACCAGGCCCAGCGCGGCCGGGGTCACCACTCGGCCGGCGGACAACACGGTGGTACCGGCGGCGACGTCCTCGCCGGCGCGGCGGATGTGGCGGCCGGGGCCGGCGGGCCGGCGGATCCGCACCGTCTCGACGCCGCCGTCGGTGTCTTCCACCGGCACGATGCCCGTCGCACCCGCCGGCAGCGGCGCGCCGGTCATGATCCGGTGGGCGGTGCCCGGTCGCAGTTCGAGCGGGTCGGTGCGCCCGGCCGGAATGTCCTCGGCGACGGGCAACTGCACCGGATGGTCGGGGGTGGCGGCCACGGTGTCCTGCGCCCACACCGCGTAGCCGTCCATCGCGGAGTTGTCGAACACCGGCAGTGACAGCGGCGCAACCACGTCCTCGGCCAGCGTCAGGCCCAGGGCGTCGCGCAGCGACACTGCGACCGCCGGGCGCGGCCGGATCAGGTCCGCGACGATCCGCTGATGTTCGGTGACCGAGCGCATGTCAGACGGGGAACCGAACCCCGGTGAGCTGTTCGGAGATGTCCCAGAGCCGGCGCTGCAGCTCGACGTCGTGCGACTGGGCGCTGGACTGGACCACGGTGGGATTGCCGCGCTGCTCGGCGAAGCCGTCCGGCCCGTAGTACTGGCCGCCCTGCACCGCGGGGTCGGTCGCCGCGCGCAGCGTCGGCAGGGCCCCGGCCTCGGCGCTCTGGAACAACACCGGTCCGAGCACCAGCAGTGGCTGCAGGTACCACGGCACGTTGCGGGCCAGCTCGGTGCTGGAGCCACCCGGGTGCGCGGCGACGGCGATGGTGGGTGCGGCCGCCGCTGCCAGCCGGCGCTGCAATGCGTAGGTGAACAACAGGTTGGCCAGCTTGGACTGTCCGTAGGCGCCGACGCGGCTGTAGCCGCGTTCCCACTGCAGATCGTCGAAGTGGATGGCTGCGCGCAGCCGGTGACCGAGGCTGCTGACGGTCACCACCCGGGAACCTCGCACCGGCAGCAGGTGCTCCAGCAGCAGGCCGGTGAATGCGAAATGCCCCAGATGGTTGGTGCCGAACTGCAGCTCGAAGCCGTCCGCGGTGAGTTGCCTGGGCGTCCACATCACCCCGGCGTTGTTGATCAGCAGGTCGATGCGGGGGTAGCTGTCGCGCAGCCGGTCCGCACAGCGGCGGACTGAATCCAGCGAACTGAGGTCCAGCTCGGTCAGCGTGACGTCGGCCGGGCGGTCTTCGCGGCCCGCCGCGGCGGCGATGCGGGCCAGTGCCGCGTTGCCCTTCGCCAGGTTGCGCACCGCCAGCACCACGTGCGCGCCGCGGAAGGCCAGAGCTTCGGCGGTGTGGTAGCCCAGCCCGGTATTGGCGCCGGTGATGACGATGGTGCGCCCGCTCTGATCCGGGATGTCGCCGGCTGCCCAGGTGCGGTCACCGTCGCCGTTGGAGGCCATGGCCCGAACATACCCAACTGGGCCGGGGCCTTCTTGCACTCGGCATAGGCGAGTGCTAAAAATGACGTTGGCACTCGCGACCGGCGAGTGCTAGGTCGGGACGGTGAGGCCATTCGGTCGTCCGTCGCGGGCACTGCGCCCGGCCAGCGTAAGTAACGGGACTGCCGTCACCCGATAGCGCCCGTTTCATCCCCAATCCGGAGGAATAACTTCGCAATGGCCAAGACAATTGCGTACGACGAAGAGGCCCGTCGCGGCCTCGAGCGGGGCCTGAACAGCCTCGCCGACGCGGTAAAGGTGACGTTGGGCCCCAAGGGTCGCAACGTCGTCCTGGAGAAGAAGTGGGGCGCTCCCACGATCACCAACGATGGGGTTTCCATCGCCAAGGAGATCGAGCTGGAGGACCCGTACGAGAAGATCGGCGCCGAGCTGGTCAAGGAAGTCGCCAAGAAGACCGACGATGTCGCCGGTGACGGCACCACCACAGCCACCGTGCTGGCCCAGGCCCTGGTCAAGGAGGGCCTGCGCAACGTGGCCGCCGGCGCCAACCCGCTGGGTCTCAAGCGCGGCATCGAAAAGGCTGTGGAGAAGGTGACCCAGACCCTGCTCGACTCGGCCAAGGACGTCGAGACCAAGGAGCAGATCGCGGCCACCGCTGGCATCTCCGCCGGTGACCAGTCGATCGGCGACCTGATCGCCGAGGCGATGGACAAGGTCGGCAACGAGGGCGTCATCACCGTCGAGGAGTCCAACACCTTCGGCCTGCAGCTCGAGCTCACCGAGGGCATGCGGTTCGACAAGGGTTACATCTCGGGCTACTTCGTCACCGACGCCGAGCGTCAGGAAGCCGTCCTGGAGGACCCCTACATCCTGCTGGTCAGCTCCAAGGTCTCGACCGTCAAGGACCTGCTGCCCCTGCTGGAGAAGGTCATTCAGGGTGGCAAGCCGCTGCTGATCATCGCCGAGGACGTCGAGGGCGAGGCGCTGAGCACCCTGGTCGTCAACAAGATCCGCGGCACCTTCAAGTCCGTCGCCGTCAAGGCTCCGGGCTTCGGTGACCGCCGCAAGGCGATGCTGCAGGACATGGCCATCCTCACCGGTGGTCAGGTCATCAGCGAAGAGGTCGGGCTCTCGTTGGAGAACGCCGACATCGCGCTGCTCGGCAAGGCCCGCAAGGTCGTCATCACCAAGGACGAGACCACCATCGTCGAGGGCGCCGGTGACTCCGACGCCATCGCCGGCCGGGTGGCCCAGATCCGCGCCGAGATCGAGAACAGCGACTCCGACTACGACCGCGAGAAGCTGCAGGAGCGCCTGGCCAAGCTGGCCGGCGGTGTTGCGGTGATCAAGGCCGGGGCTGCCACCGAGGTGGAGCTCAAGGAGCGCAAGCACCGCATCGAGGACGCCGTCCGCAACGCCAAGGCGGCCGTCGAGGAGGGCATTGTCGCCGGTGGTGGCGTGGCCCTGCTGCAGTCGGCGCCCGCGCTGGCCGAGCTGGACCTCAAGGGTGACGAGGCGACCGGTGCCAACATCGTGCGCGTCGCGCTCGAGGCGCCGCTCAAGCAGATCGCCTTCAACTCCGGGCTGGAGCCCGGCGTGGTGGCCGAGAAGGTGCGCAACTCGCCCGCCGGGACCGGCCTGAACGCCGCCACCGGTGAGTACGAGGACCTGCTCAAGGCCGGCGTTGCCGACCCGGTCAAGGTGACCCGTTCGGCGCTGCAGAACGCGGCGTCCATCGCGGGCCTGTTCCTGACCACCGAGGCGGTCGTCGCCGACAAGCCGGAGAAGGCGGCCGCTCCGGCGGGCGACCCGACCGGCGGCATGGGCGGTATGGACTTCTAAGTCCGGGTACGAAAAGAGCCCGGTCCCTGGCAACAGGGACCGGGCCTTTTTTGGTCTCAGCGGGACGCGGTGCCGGCGGTGTGGATGCCGTAGGGCACCGCGTTGAGCAGCGTGACCGTCACCGCGGCGCCGTTGGGCAGGCGATACGCCCGGCGCTCACCAGGTCGCGCGCCTTCCAGCGCGGCGCCCAACGGGGCCTGGTTGGAGTAGACCTCGATGTCACCGTGTTCGGCACTGCGCACGCCCAGCAGGAACGTCTCGACCGCACCGGTGTCGTCGAAGCGGACGGTCAGCACCATGCCGGGTTCGGCGATCCCGTCGTCCGGGGGATCCTGCCCCACCGTGACGTCGGTCAGCAGATCGTGGATCTGCTGGATGCGCAGCTGCCGTTGCAGTTCGTCGGCCTGCGCCTCGGCGTCGCCGTCGCGAGCTGCGGCGCGACCTGACTCGCGAAGCGCGGCGAGTTCCCGCTGTAACCGGTCATAGCCGCGCTTGGAGATCCATACGCGTTGAGCATCGGCAAGAGTCATTCGGTGTCCTTTCGGTGTTGTCAGGGTCGACTGATGTGGCCGCGGCCCTCGCCGGTCACATCGGCCAGCTCCGGTCGCCAGCTGTCGTAGCGGGACCGGCGCAGCAGCTTGCGGACTCCGATGAAGATCAGTCCGGCCGCAACCGTCACGTTCAGCCAGACCGCCAGCGCCGCGAACACCGCTTCGCGCGCGGCGGACATCTGCGGTGCGCCGGCGTAGGAGCCGTCCCGATTCACCGAGATCTCGACGGTCTCGCCCGGTTTCGGTGCCGTGCGCGCGTGGACCTTGCCGGTGTGTTCCACCCCGGCGGCGAACCACCTAGCGTGCACCTGGGTGAGATCGCTGCGGGCGGGCGCATCGAGCACGGTCGCGGTGACCTCGGTTCGACCCTGCGCCTGCGCGGCATGGAACTGGGTGCGGGAGCCGTAGACCGCGGTACCGATGGCGCCGGCGGCGGGAGCTGCCAGCAGCGACACCGCGAAGGTCAACACGAGAGCGAACGCTTCGAGTCGATCGCTGACGCGGATCAGCGGGTTGCGGCTGAACAGCACCCGCAACCAGAGCGGCGCGCGCACGGTGAAGGCGGCGCCGTCGCCCGACCGCTGCTGCGGATCGGCGTGCCGGCGGGTCATCGGCGGTCTCCTATCGATGGGCCGCCAAACTTCGGCGGCAATTCCAGGATGACCCGGACGGCCCCGGCACCTGTTGGCCCAGCCGCACAATCGCGCCGACTCACGTTGTAGCGTCTCGACACCGCACAGCGGCTCAGTCGAAATCGGTGGCCGCCAGCTGAATCATCATCGCGAGCCGCTTCTCGGCGTCGTCCAGGGCGAGGTCGGTGACCTCGACCATCTTGCGCATCCGGTTTCGCACGGTGTTCTCATGCACTCCCAACCGCGCACCGGCGGCGGCCGGGTCCCCCTGGGCCGCGAGCCATGCCCGCAGCGTCGCCACGTACGTGGTGCCGTGCGCGTCGTCGTGGCGACGCAGATCGGCGACGGGACCCCGGTCCGGCAGCCGGCCGGACCGCGACGCCGTGCGCAACCGCTGCAGCAGAATCTCGTCCCAGCATTCGTCGTACACCGGGACGGCGGCCGACGGCGACGCCTCGTGTAACGCCAGGCACTCGTCGGCCTCCTGCCGGGCGCCGGCCAGGTCGGTCGGCTCGGTTGCGCCGCTGATGCCGGCCACCACGGTGACCCCCTCGGGCAGTGCAGCCCTCAGCCCGGCAACCCATTGCCGGGCCGTTTCCGCTGCCTCGCCGGGTAGCAGGGTGTAGACGGTGCTGCCGACCAGGGCGCTGCGGCCCGGCCGGGACCAACCGAACCCGGCGGTGGCACGCTCGAACGCCAGCAGCAGTACCGCGTCCCGATCGGCAGCGACGGACGGTTGCAACGCGATCACCCGCAGGGGAGTGCGCGGTAGTCCCAGTCTGCTGAGCACCGTCGCGGCGTCGGCTGTGCTTTCCAGCAACCGGATCACCAGCTCGGATTCCACCTGGCGCTCGAGGTCGGCACTTGCGCGTGACCGCAACAGGTGGACGGCCACCGTGTGGGCGCTGTCGACCAGCGCGACGCGGGCCGCACCGTCCAGCGGGCGGGCACACGCCACCCAGACCGATCCCATCAGTTCGCGCCCGGAGCGCACGGCGACCACCGTCCGTCCCGTCACGCCGTGCTCGGCGTCCTCGGGAATGAACAGCGGTTCATCGGAAGCCGCCAGATGCGTGAACACGCCGTCTTCGTCGAAGAACGCCCGCAACCGCTCCGGTGTCTGGCGGGCCAGGATGGTCTGCACCCGTGCGGAATCCGCGTGCTGCTGCTGTCGGGAATATGCCAGCACCTGCATCAACCGGTCGTGGATGACGACGCCGCCACCGATCGCGTCGGCCAGACTGTCGGTGAGGGCGAACAAATCGGTCGGTCCTCGCCCGGATTCGGTCTCGCGGCCCTCCAACACCAGCCCGTAGACCACCGCGGCCAGCTCGCTCCACGACAGCGCCTCGTCGACCAGCAGCACCGCGCCGGGTTCACCGTCGAAGGACGGCTCGACCTCGGCGCGCAGCAACGTCACGACCGCATGCGCCGCGTCGGCCCACCGCATCGCCTCCTCGAGCGAGGTGGCACCGATGGCGAGCAGCACGTCGCCCGTCACCGGGCCGCGCGGCGTGGTCTCGTGCATCACGACGTTGCGCAGCTCGGTCGATCGCGGAATCGACGACCACCGCAGTCGCACCCCGTAACTACCCAGTACGTTGACCAGGCGATCCAGCGTGATCACGCGCCGCTCCTCCAGTTGCCCACAGCGTAATTCAGGGTGCGGTGACGGTAGTCTCGGTGGCGTGGCTCTCCCGACTCCATCCCCCGCCAGCACCGCCGTCGTGACCGGGGCCTCGTCGGGCATCGGCGCCGACATCGCGCGCGAACTGGCCGGCCGCGGTCACGGCGTCACGCTGGTCGTTCGCCGCGAAGACCGGTTGCGCGAGCTGGCGGACGAACTCTCCGACGGGTCCGGGTGGAGGTGAGCCTGTTCCATGCCCAGTGCCGCCCATGTCTGCGCCGACCACGATCCGGTGCGTTCCAGTTCGTCGACGGCCTCGATCAGGGTGCGGTCGGGTGGCCCCAGCTGGTGATATCGGCGGCGCCGGCGTCGCTCCACGGCGGTGCGAGAGGTTCGATGCGGCTCATGCGTCCGGCACGCTGAACACGACGCAGTCGTGCAGACAGCCCGCGGTCGCGGACTCGGCATTGCGGTGCAGCAGGGCGCGGGTGGGCACCACCGTGCAGCGCGCGGCGTCGGTGCCGGCGTCGGCGATCTCGGCGCGCCCGTCGACGATCAGCGAGTAGCCGCCCGGTACCGGCGGCGGCCAGAGCAGGGTGACCTCGACGCGGCGGGCCAGGTTGGCCCGGGTGCCGCCGCCGATCAGGCCCACCTCGACGGTCTGATCGCGCAGCACCGGCTCGATCGTCACGGTGTGCACCCGATAGTTGTCGTCGACGGTGATCAGATAGGCGAACGGGAAGTCCGGCAGGGCGGCGGCCAGCCGCTGGAAGTCAACCTTTTTCGCGGTCTTTGCAGCCATGCACCGAGGATAGGCGCGCTACTGCGACCGCACCGGGAACTTGATCACCCGGCTCTGATCCGCGGTGTCGCGCTCAGACGGCGGATGGAACCCGGACTTGGGGATCGGGTCGCTGGGCAGGCTCAGGCTGCTCAGCACCGACTCGCGTGCCAGCGTGGGGCGCGCGCCGGGATCGCCGGACGGGTAGAAGCCGGTCGGGCTGCCGCCGCTGGTGCGCAGGCCTGAGTTGGCGGCGGGGCTGCTGGTGGGGTTGGCCGAGACGGGACTGGGGCCGCCCGGTTCGCCGGCGGCGGCCGGCGCGGGCGCCGACGCGACGACGGGTCCGCTGATGCCGGAGTTCAGCGCGCCGGCCAGACCGGGGTGCAGCCCCCCGGTGGTGGCCAACGCCGAGCCGAGCAGGCCCGAACCGAGCGCCGCGGTTCCCAGACCGCCCGTCGCGTAGTGCGCATTGCCGGCCACCGCGGAGTCCAGGCCGGCCGCGCTGCTGTACATGCCCGAGTTCCAGTGGCTCAGCGGGCCGCCGAGTCCGGCGTCGCCGGAGTTGCCGATCCCGGCGTTGAGGGAACCCGAGTTGCCGAAGCCCATGTTGTCGGTACCGGAATTGAAGAAGCCGCTGTTGCCGCTGCCGGAGTTGCCGAAGCCGGTGTT
Source organism: Mycobacterium sp. NGS24 (assembly GCF_059813065.1). Lineage (NCBI taxonomy): Bacteria > Bacillati > Actinomycetota > Actinomycetes > Mycobacteriales > Mycobacteriaceae > Mycobacterium > Mycobacterium sp. NGS24. The sequence goes on along the minus strand of NZ_JCALDW010000019.1, from coordinate 72,836 downwards.
GCCGCTGCCGGAGTTGAGCCCGCCGAAGCCGAACTGGTGGTCGCCGGTCAGTCCGAAACCGAAGGAGTCGCTGCCGGTGTTGGCGAAGCCGAGGTTGCCACTGCCAAAGTTGGCGATGCCCATGTTGCTGGTGCCGGTGTTGCCGAAGCCCAGGTTGTAGCTGCCGGTGTTGCCGGCGCCGACGTTGCCGATGCCGCTGTTACCGCTGCCCAGGTTGTAGTTGCCGACGTTGTTGTTGCCGATGTTGCCGCTGCCGGTGTTGCGGAAGCCGAAGTTGATGCCGTTGTTGCCGACGTCGATGCCCAGGTTCCGCAGCACCTGCTGCCAGGGGGCCAGTTGGGCGGCTGCCTTCGATGCGTCGAAGTGGTAGTTCACCATCGCAGCCACGTCCGCGGCCCACATCGCTTCGTAGGCGGATTCGGTGTCCATGATGGCGGGCCAGTTCATCCCGAAGAAGTTCGTGGACGCCAGCATCTGCACCAGGCCGCGGTTGGCGGCCACCACGGCCGGCTGCACGGTGGCGGCCACCGCGGCCTCGAACGCCGCCGCGGTCGCCGCGGCCTGCGCCGCGGCCAGGTCGGCCTGCACCGCCGCCGCGCTCAGCCAGGCCATGTACTGGGTGGCGACCTCCATCATCGCCGCGGCGGACGGTCCCAGCCAGGACGAGGTGGTCAATTCTTGGGTGACAGCGGTGAACGACGCCACCGACGACGCCAGCTCCTCGGCCAATCCGCCCCATGCTGCGGCAGCAGCAAGTAACGGTCCCGCGCCGGGACCGGCGAACATTAGTGCCGAATTGATCTCAGGCGGCAACCACGCGAAATGCGGGCTTGTCACCACCCAAACCTACCCGGCTGGGACTGGCCACCGTGGGCTTATCGGGTAACCCGCTCAGACCGCCGCGGGTGCGGCCTGCCGGCCGCGCACCAACCGCCCCGGCCGGGCCGCGGTGGGCTGACCGTGCTCGGCGATCACCTGGCCGGATACCACCGTCGCGACGTAGCCGTCGGCGGTCTGGTCCAGCCGACGCCCACCGGCCGGCAGGTCGTAGGCGATGACGGGTTTGTGCAGCCGCAGCCCCGCGTGGTCGATGACGTTGAGGTCGGCCTTGAAGCCGACGGCGATGCGGCCGCGGTCGGCCAGTCCGGCGATCCGCGCCGGCACCGAGGTGAGTTCGCGGACCGCTTCGGCGACGGTGAAGCGACCGGTCGCCCGGTCCCGGGCCCAGTGCGTGAGGAAGTACGTCGAGTAGCTGGCGTCGCAGATCATGCCGTAGTGCGCGCCGCCGTCGCCGAGTCCGAGTATCACGTCGTCGCGGTGCAGCAGTTCGCCCACGGTGTCCAGCGAGTTGTTCTCCAGGTTGCTGGTGGCGACCAGCAGCATCGCCCGGCCGTCGTCGTCGAGCAGCCGGTCGTAGGCTTCCGCCATCGGGTCCACCCCGCGGGCCCGGGCGCGCGCGCCGATGCTGGTCGACGGGTCCGGCTCGTAGTCGGGGTTGTCGTCGAGCGGGAAGATCCAGTCCCACAGCTGGGCGACGTAGAGGATCGGGTGCCCGGTGCCGGGCTTGTCGGCCAGGATGCGGGCGCGTACCTCCGGCTTGCGCATCTCGGCGACGCGTTCGGCCAGCGGCAGGTCGGCGATCTCGCGGTAGCTGGGGTAGAGCACGAACGGGTTGGCGCTCAGCTGCAGCCCGATGATCAGCCCGATCGGACGGGGCAGTAGCTGCGCGCTGACGTCACCACCGGCCGCGTTGGCCTTATCGATCATGGTGATGGCCTCCGGCCAGGTGGGGTCCCCGGAGTTGCCGACGATCAGGGTGAAGGTGAGCGGCAATCCCACGTCCTCGGCGACGTCGAACACCGTCTGCAACACCTGTTGGTAGCCGCCGGCCGGCACGTCGGGCACGAACTGCAGCAGGCCGCCGCCGCCGTCGACCACGCCCCGGGCGATCTGCTCGATCTCCTCCCGGGCGGCGTCGTAGCTGGGGATCGGAGCGCCGCTCTCGGTTTTGTGGATCATCAGCCGCGAGGAGGCGAAGCCCAGCGCCCCGGCTTCGGTGGCCTCCTTGGCCAGCGCCCGCATCTTGGCCAGGTCGTCGGCGGTGGCGGGCTCGCGGTCGGCGCCGCGTCGGCCCATCACGAAGACCCGCAGCGGGGAGTGCGGCAGGTATGCGGCGACGTCGATATCACGGCGGCGGGCGTCCAGTTCGTCCAGATATTCCGGGAAGGATTCCCAGGTCCACGGCAGACCGTCGGTCATCACGACACCGGGGATGTCCTCCACGCCGGCCATCACGTCGACGAGCACCTCGTGGTCCTCTTGTCGGCACGGCGCGAAGCCGACTCCGCAGTTACCGACCACGACGGTGGTCACCCCGTGCGCCGAGGACGGCGTCAGCCGGTCCGACCAGATGGCCTGTCCGTCGTAATGGGTGTGCAGGTCGACGAAGCCCGGCGTGACGAGCAGTCCGGTCGCGTCGATCTCCCGCTCGGCTCCCCCGGTCACCGACCCGACCGCGGCGATCACACCGTCCCGCACCGCGACATCACCGACGTACGGCTCACCTCCGAGTCCGTCCACGATGGTGCCGTTGCGGATCAGCAGGTCGTAGGTCATCTGAATAATCTACGACCGGGCGCAGGGTCGTGCCAGGATCGCATCGTGATCGATCACCTGGGCATCAACTGTGCCAACTATGCCGATTCGAAGAACTTCTACGACACCGTGCTCGGTGTGCTGGGTTACTCCCGGCAGCTGGATTTCGGTGTGGCCATCGGGTACGGCCGCAACGGTAAGCCGGACTTCTGGATCGCCGACGGCGTCGGCAACGGCGCCGGTTCGGGCCCGAATCGCGAGGTCCACATTGCGTTCCAGGCGCAGGACGAGGCTGCGGTGCGCGCCTTCTACGAGACTGCGGTGAGCCTGGGTGCGGAGCCGTTGCACGCCCCGCGGCGGTGGCCGGAGTATCACGCCGGTTACTACGGTGCCTTCGTGCGCGATCCGGACGGCAACAACGTGGAGGCGGTCTGGCACGGCGGCCCGTAGGGTCGGCCTGGTGACAAATCCCGACGCCGCCGTGCAGGAACTGCTGCGCGATGCATTCACCCGATTGATCGAGCACACCGACGAAATCACCGACGGGCTCACCGCTGAGGTCGCCGACTACCGGCCGACTCCCGAAGCCAACAGCATCGCCTGGCTGGTCTGGCACAGCGCCCGCGTGCAGGATCTGCAGCTCGCCGACATCGCGGGGGTCGAGGAGGTGTGGACCCGCGACGGTTGGGTGGACCGGTTCGGGCTGGACCTACCGCGGCGCGACATCGGGTACGGGCACGGTCCCGACGACGTCGCCAAGGTGCACGCGCCCGCCGACCTGTTGGCCGGCTACTACCGGGCGGTGCACGAATTCACCCTGGAGTACGTCGCGACGGTGACGGCCGCCGAGCTGGCCCGCGTGGTGGACACCAACTGGGATCCGCCGGTCACCGCGAGCGGGCGGCTGGTCAGCATCATCGACGATTGCGCGCAACACCTGGGCCAGGCCGCCTACCTGCGGGGCATCGTGAAGTAGGGCCGGCGCGTCAGCCCAGCGGCAATTCGGCGAGCACCGGGCTGGTGGGCTGCAGCGACCCGGTGCCGGGTTCGACGGTGAACGCCAGCACGGTCGAGCCGCCCAGATTGTCCAGCGTCGCCTTCGTGGACGGCGCCACCGCCGCAACGCCCATGGTGCCCGCCGACGTCGGGCCGCTCGTGCCGATCAGCCACATCTGATACACGCTGCCCGGTGGCGGCGGCGGCACGTTGTTCATCACCAACACGCCCGCGTTGCGGTCGCGGGAGAACATCACCGTCGCCGTTCCCGGCCCCAGCGGCCGGGACACGGTCCGCACGTCGGGTGCGGCCAGAACCTGCTCGGCCATCGTCGGCGACGGCCGCATCAGTACACCGAGGCCGAACGCCCCCAGGCCGATCGCGATGGTCGCCGCCGCCGCGATGAGGGCGGTGCGCCGCTGCGGCATCCGGCGCAGCGGTGTCGCAGCGGGGGTGGCCCGGGCCAGCACGGCGGCGCGCAACTGATCGGGCGGTTCGGCCGCACTGGCCGACGACAGCACCGCCATGGTCTCGCGGATGGCGCGGACCTCGTCGGCGAAGGCCGCGGCGACCGGCGCCGGCGCGGCGTCGACCCGGGCGTCGACCTCGACCCGCTCGGCGTCGGACAACGCGTGCAGGGCATAGGGGGCCGCCAGCTCCAGCAGGTCGAAGCCGTGGGGGGCGGTCATGACACGTCCAGACAGTTGCGCAACCCGCGCAGCGCGTCGCGCATGCGTGACTTGATCGTGGACAGGTTCGCCGCCAACCGCTGCGACACCTCGGCGTAGGTCAGTCCGCCGTAGTAGGCCAGCTCGATGCACTGTCGTTGCGCTTCGGTCAACCCCTCCAGACACCCGACCACCCGGCGGCGTTCGTCGCCGGCTATCGCCGAATCGGCGACGACGTCGGTTGCCGACTCGAAATTCGCTGTGCCGTAGCGTGATTCGCGTTCAGTCCCGGCCTGTTCGCTGCGCACCCGATCCACCGCGCGCCGGTGCGTCATGGTCATCAACCAGGCCAGCGCCGAGCCCTTGGCGGTGTCGAAGTCCGACGCCGTGCGCCACACCTCGAGGTAGATCTCCTGAGTGGTCTCTTCGCTGTAGCCGGAGTCACGCAGCACCCTGGTCACCAGCCCGTACACCCGGGTTTTCGTCTGGTCGTAGAACGCCGCGAACGCGGCGTCGTCGCCTGCGGCCACCCGGCGCAGCAAGGCGTCCAGGTCGTTGCTGGAGGGGGGCGGGCCGGTCATCGATCGGTAGCCTAACGCCCCTTGGTTGCACACCTGCTATTCGGAGCCCGGGGCTGCCCGGATGGCCGGACCGACGGGACTAACGGTCGCCGCTGAGCGCCGGTATCCGCTCGGTCGGCCGCTCGATGCGCGCCAGGGCGGGGCTGCGGGCCGGGCGCGTCCGCACCCGGATCGGCCACCAGAACCAGCGGCCCAGCAGCGCGGCAATCGACGGCGTCATGAAGGCGCGCACGATCAGCGTGTCGAACAGCAGACCCAGCCCGATGGTGGTGCCCACCTGGCCGATCATGCGGGCATCGCCGATGATCATCGAGGCCATGGTGAACGCGAACACCAGACCCGCGTTGGTCACCACCTTGCCGGTGCCGCCCATCGACCGGATGATTCCGGTGTTCAGACCGGCGTGGATCTCCTGTTTGAACCGGGAGACCAGCAGCAGGTTGTAGTCCGATCCCACGGCCAGCAGCACGATGACCGACATCGCCAGCACCAGCCAGTGCAGCGGGATGCCGAAGATGTGCTGCCAGACCAGCACGGCCAGGCCGAAGGAGGCGCCCAGCGACAACGCCACCGTCCCGACGATCACCGCGGCGGCCACGAAGGCGCGGGTGATGATCAGCATGATGATGAAGATCAGGCACAACGAGGAGATGCCGGCGATCAGCAGATCCCATTTGGCGCCGTCGGAGATGTCCTTGAACACCGCCCCGGTGCCGGCCAGGTAGATCTTGGCGTCTTCCAGGGGCGTCCCCTTCAGGGATTCCTCGGCCGCGGTGCGTATCTGGTCGATGCTGGCGATGCCTTCGGGCGACGCGGGATCACCCCGGTGCAGGATGATGAACCGCGCCGCGTGCCCGTCGGGGGTCAGGAAGTTCTTCATGGCGCGCTTGAAGTCTTCGTTCTTGAACACCTCGGGCGGCAGGTAGAACGAGTCGTCGTTCTTGGCGGCGTCGAATGCGTGGCCCATCGCCGTCGCGTTCTCGCTCATCTCGTCCATCTGGCTGAAGATCCCCGACATGGTGCTGTGCATCGTCAGCATCATGGTCCGCATGCTCACCATGGTGTCGATCATCGGCGGGAAGGTGGCGATCATCTGCGGCATCAGTGTGTCCAGCTGTTTGATGTCGCCGACCAGGACGTTCAGTTGCTCGGTGAGCTGATCGATCCCGTCGAACGCGTCGAAGATCGACCGCAGCGTCCAACACACCGGGATGTCGAAACAGTGCTTCTCCCAATAGAAGTACGAGCGGATGGGCCGGAAGAAGTCGTCGAAGTTGGCGATCTTGTCGCGCAGGTCGTTGGTGATCTGCTGCATCGCCTCGGTGTCGCCGACCATCTTGTGCGTGAGGCCGACCAGCTTCGTCATCAGCGCGTACATGTTCTGCATCAGCGCGATCGTCTTGGTCATCTCGTCGGCCTGCTTGAGCATGTCGTCCATGCGGTCGCGCTGGAATTTCATGGTCTGCACCTGACCGGCGTTCTGCATGCTCATCTGGAACGGGATCGACGTGTGGTCCATGGTGGTGCCGTCGGGCCGGGTGATGGCCTGGACGCGGGAGATGCCGGGCACCCGGAAAATGCCTTTGGCCAGCTTGTCGAGCACCAGGAAGTCGGCCGGGTTGCGCAGGTCGTGATCCGATTCGATCATCAGGATCTCCGGCTTCATGCGGGCCTGGGAGAAGTGCCGGTCGGCGACGGTGAAGCCCTGGTTGGCCGGGATGGACGGGGGCAGGTAGGCGCGGTCGTCGTAGCTGGGTTTGTAGCCCGGCAGCGTCAGCAGGCCGATGATCGCGATCGCCAGGGTGACCGCCAGGATGGGCAGCGGCCAGCGCACCACGGCCGTGCCGATGCGGCGCCAGCCCCGCACCGACAGCACCCGCTTGGGATCGAACACCCCGAACTTGCCGCCCACCACCAGGATGGCCGGGCCCAGCGTCAGCGCGACCAGGACCGCCACCAGCATGCCGACCGCGCACGGGATGCCCAGCGTCTGGAAGTAGGGCATCCGGGCGAAGTGCAGACAGAACAGGGCGCCGGCGATGGTCAGCCCGGAGCCCAGGATCACGTGCGCGGTGCCGTGATACATGGTGTAGAACGCCGACTCCCGATCCTCGCCGGCCTGACGCGCCTCCTGGTAGCGGCCGATGATGAAGATGCCGTAGTCGGTGCCGGCCGCGATCGCCAGTGACGTGAGCAGGCTGACCGAGAACGTGGACAGCCCGATCAACCCGTTGTGTCCGAGCAGTGCCACCGCGCCGCGTGCCGCGCTCAGTTCGATACCGACCGAGATCAACAGCAGGAAGACGGTGAGAAACGAGCGGTAGATGAACATCAGCATCAGCGTGATCACCAGGACCGTGGTGATGGTGATCTTGGCCATGGACTTGTCGCCACTGTCATGCAGGTCGGCGGCCAGCGCCGACGCGCCGGTGACGTAGGCCTTGAGACCGGGCGGGGCCTTGATGCCGTCCACGATCTTGCGCACGGCCAGGACCGACTCGTTGGCCAGGGGTTCGCCCTGGTTGCCGGCCAGGGTGAGCTGGACGGTGACGGCTTTGGCGTCGTTGCTCTGCGCGCCCGCGGCGGTCAGTGGGTCACCCCAGAAGTCCTGGATGCTCAGGACGTGTTTCTTGTCCTCGCGTAGCTTGCGGACCATCTCGTCGTAGTACTTGTGCGCCTCGGCGCCCAGCGGTTTGTCGCTTTCCAGGACGATCATCCCGAAGCTGTCGGTGTCGCCCTCCTTGAAGGCGTTGCCGATGTGCTTGAGCGCCACGAAGGACGGCGCGTCACCGGGGCTCAACGACACCGACCGTTCCTGCCCGACGACTTCCAGCGACGGCAGGAAGACGCTGAGCAGCACCACGACCACCAGCCAGAACAGGATGATCGGCACCGCGAGGGCATGGATCATCCGCGGGATGAACGGCCGATGGGTGTCGGTGGCGGGCCCCGGCGCCGGCGCGCCGGGGGCGTAGGTGGTGGTCACGCGGACTTGACCAGACAGAAGGTGAACGCGTTGACGCTGTTGCTGACCCGCTCGGCCTTGACCTCGTCGTCGATCAGGATGCGGCAGCCGATGCTGTCGCTATCGCCTTGTGCCGCAAGGTTGCCCACCATGGCCGCCTTGGTGGTGCTGATGTGCAGCGACCAGGGCAGCCGGGCATTCTCGACCCGTTGCGGATCGCTGTTGACGTCGAAGTAACTGATGTCCGCGACGGTACCCGGCGGACCGAACACCTCGTAAACGATGCGCTTGGGGTTGAACGGCTCGGGGTTCTTGAGGTTGCTGTCGGCGTAGGTTTCGCGCTTCTCCGAGCCGAAGTAACCGTGTACCCGGTAGACCACGAAGGCCCCCACCGCCACCACCACCAGCACGACCAGTGGAATCCACGCGCGCGACAGCAGCCTGAACATCGCAGATCCCCTTCACCCGTTGGTATGTGAATTTCGGCGACCGCGACCGGCGGCGGCCCACCGCCTCGACGCCGCATGTCCCGGGGCGGCCCTGTCGAGCGGAACTACTAAGCCTTGCCTAAGTAAATCACGGCGACGGACGGCACTGTCCACTCCTTCCTCTCGCGCACTGGATTGTAACGCATATCACGTGCGTAACAAGGCGGGTCCGATGCCTGCCACCTGCACAAATCACACTACGTGCGTTATGCAAATCACATGTCGTGCGTTATCCTCTGCCGGTGGCGCAACTCGCATTTCGGCGCGCCCGCACCGAGGAAAACAAGCGTCAACGGGCGGCGGCGCTGGTAGAGGCCGCGCGGTCGCTGGCCCTGGAAACCGGTGTCGCATCGGTGACATTGACCGCCGTGGCCAGCCGGGCCGGCATCCACTACTCCGCCGTGCGCCGCTATTTCACCTCACACAAAGAGGTATTGCTGCACCTGGCTGCGGAGGGATGGGTGCGGTGGTCGGGCACGGTGTGCGAGAACCTGGCCCAGCCCGGGGCAATGACGCCGGACCGGGTGGCCGAGACGCTGGCCAACGGACTGGCCGCCGACCCGCTGTTCTGCGACCTGCTGGCCAATCTGCACCTGCATCTCGAGCACGAGGTCGAGATCGAACGGGTCATCGAGATCCGGCGGACCATTTCGGCCGCCGCGATCGCCCTGGCCGACGCGATCGAACAGGCACTGCCGGCGCTCGGGCGTCCGGGAGCTTTCGACATCCTGATCGCCGCCTACTCGTTGGCCGCGGCGTTCTGGCAGATCGCCAACCCGCCGGCGAAGATCTCCGACGTCTACGCAGAGGAGCCCGAGGTGTTGCCGCCCGAATGGAACATCGACTTCGCCTCGGCGCTCACCCGGGTTCTCACCGCGACCTGCATCGGCACCCTCACGGGGTCCCGATGACGTCGTCGCTCGTATTGGCGAAGGCCACGGCCTCCATTAGGTTAGGGTACCTAAGTTGACTCTCAGGCTAATCAGTTGGCGGTTCTCGTATCGGTTAGGACAGCGCCCATGACGACGACCGAGCCAAGGACTGACCAGATGACGACCCCGGACTCCGTTCGCAACGAGAAGACGGCGACTCAGCGGCCGCCCAAGCGCCGACGTCTGGCCCGCCTCATCACCCGGTTCTGGCTCGTCCTCACCGTGCTGGCCGTCGTCGCCCTATCGGGCTTCGTCGTGCACCGGTTGCACGGCATCTTCGGCGTCCACAAGGGTTCGTTCGGCGGCGGCTCCTCCGGTGACGTCATCGACCAGTTCAACCCCAAGACGATCACCCTCGAGGTCTGGGGTGCACCGGGCAGCACCGCGACCATCAACTATCTCGACGAGAACTCCCACCCCCAGCAGGCGCTCAACGTGCCCCTACCTTGGAATACGGTATTGAAGTCGACCAAGCCCGGGATCCCGGCCAACTTGATAGCGCAGGGGACCGGCAGCTGGATCGCCTGCCGCTTCCTGGTGAACAACAACGACGGCCGCGGTGACGTCATCAAGGCGCCGAACCACTCGCCTCCCGAGCAGACGGTGAATGCGTTCGTCTACTGCCTGGACAAGTCCGCATGAGCGAGACCACCGAAGCGCCGCCGCGGGTCGAACAGCCGCTGATCCCGCCGTTCCTGCCGCGGATGATCCACCGGCTGGCGTTGCCGATCGTGCTGATCTGGTTGGGCATCGTGTTCGTGACCAACACCGTGGCCCCGCAGCTGGAGGTGGTCGCCAAGACCCACTCGGTGTCGATGAGTCCGACGGACGCAGCGTCCTTCCAATCGATGATGAAGGTCGGATCGAAGTTCAAAGAGTTCGACTCCGACAACTCGGCCATGATCCTGCTGGAGGGCGACAAGCCACTCGGGGCCGAGGCGCACCGCTACTACGACGACATCATCCGGCGCATCGAGCAGGACAAGAAACACGTTCAGCACGTCCAGGATTTCTGGAGCGATCCGCTGACGGCGGCAGGCTCCCAGAGCCACGACCAGAAGGCCGCGTACGTCCAGGTGTACCTCGCCGGCAACATGGGCGGCGGCCTGGCGAACGAGTCGGCCGAAGCCCTGCGCAAGATGGTGGACTCGGTGCCCGCGCCGCCGGGGATCAAGGCCTACGTCACCGGCGCGGGCCCGCTGTTCGCCGACCAGTCCCACGCCGGGGAAAAGGGCGTCATGGTCGTCACGCTCATCACCTTCGTGGTGATCATCGTGATGCTGCTGTGGGTCTACCGATCGATAGCCACCGTCCTGATCATGCTGGCCATGGTCTTCATCGAGTTGGCCGCGGCCCGCGGTGTCGTCGCGACGCTGGGCAACTACGGGATCATGGGGCTGTCGACCTTCGCCAACAACATGCTGGTGTTGATGGCCATCGCCGCCGGTACGGACTACGCGATCTTCGTGGTGGGCCGCTATCAGGAGGCCCGCGGGCTGGGCGAGAGCCGCGAAGACGCGTTCTACACCATGTTCCACAGCACCGCGCACGTCGTGCTGGGGTCAGGACTGACCATCGCCGGCGCCATGTACTGCCTCAGCTTCTGCCGATTGCCCTATTTCCAGTCGCTGGGCGTGCCGTGCGCGGTCGGCATGCTGGTCGCGGTGTTGGCGGCGTTGACGCTGGGCCCGGCACTGCTGACCGTCGCGTCGTTCTTCAAGCTGATGGATCCGAAGCGGACGCTGCAGACCCGGGGCTGGCGTCGCATCGGCACCGCCGTCGTCCGTTGGCCCGCACCGGTTTTCGCGGTGACCATCGCGGTCGCGCTGGTCGGTCTGCTCGCGCTGCCCGGCTACCAGACGGACTACGACAACCGGCACTACCTGCCGGCGGACACGCCGGCCAACGTCGGGTACGCGGCCGCCGACCGGCACTTCGACCAGGCCCGGCTCAATCCTGAGCTATTGATGATCGAGACCGACCACGACCTGCGTAATTCGGCCGATTTCCTGGTCCTGGACAAAGTCGCCAAGGCCGTCTTCCACATTCCCGGCATCGGCCGGGTGCAGACCATCACCCGGCCGCTGGGCACGCCGCTGGACCACAGCACCCTCGGATTCCAGATGGGTGCGCAAGCCGCCAGCCGCCTGCAGACCCAGCACTATCAGGACGAGCAGGCGAAAAACCTGCTGAACCAGGCCGACGAGCTGCGCAAGACGATGGCGACCCTGCACGAGCAGATGCAGGTCACCCAGGACCTCAGCAACACCACGCACGAGACCACCAAGCTCACCAAAGAAACCGTGAAGATCACCGAAGCGTTGCGCGACGACATCGCCACTTTCGACGATTTCTTCCGGCCGATCCGCAGCTACTTCTACTGGGAGAAGCACTGCTACGACATTCCGATCTGCTGGGCGCTACGGTCCATCTTCAATGCGCTGGACGGGATCGACCAGGTGGCGCAGAACATCCTGAGCCTCAGCGCCAACCTGGACCGGCTGGATGCGATCCAGCCCAAGCTGGTGGAGCTGATCCCGCCGCAGATCGAGAGCCAGCAACGCAATCTCGACACCATCATGTCGAACTACGCGACCACCATGGGTCTCAATCAGCAGGCGAGGGCGCAGGCCGACAACGCCACCGCCCAGGGCGATGCGTTCGACCGGGCCAAGAACGACGACACGTTCTATCTGCCGCCGGAGGCGTTCCAGAGCCCCGACTTCGCGCGGGGACTCAAACAGTTCATCTCGCCGGACGGGCATGCGGTCCGGTTGATCATCTCCCACGAGGGCGACCCGGCGACCCCGGAAGGCATCCGCCACATCGAGCCGATCAAGCAGGCCGTGCACGAGGCGATCAAGGGCACGCCCTGGGAGGGCGCCAAGGTTTACCTCGGCGGTACCGCCGCGACGTTCAAGGATATGCACGACGGGTCCAACATCGATCTGCTGATCGCGGCAATCGCCGCGGCCACCCTGATCTTCATCATCATGCTGGTGATCACCCGAAGCGTCGTGGCGGCCATTGTGATCGTCGGCACGGTGTTGCTGTCGCTGGGCGCCTCGTTCGGACTCTCGGTCCTTTTGTGGCAGTACATCCTCGGCGTCAAGTTGCACTGGATGGTGCTGGCGATGGCGGTGATCCTGCTGCTGGCGGTCGGCTCGGACTACAACCTGTTGCTGATATCGCGGTTGAAGGAAGAGATCCATGCCGGGCTCAAGACAGGGACGATCCGCGCGATGGCCGGTTCGGGCTCCGTCGTGACCTCGGCGGGTCTGGTCTTCGCCGCGACGATGGCGACGTTTGCCTTCAGCCCGTTGAAAGTCATGGCGCAGGTGGGTACGACGATCGCGCTCGGTCTGTTGTTCGACACGTTGATCGTGCGGTCGTTCATGACGCCGTCCGTGGCCACCCTGCTCGGGCGCTGGTTCTGGTGGCCGCAACATGTGCGCCCCCGCCCGGCCAGCACCATGCTGCGCCCGTACGGACCGCGTCGCGCGGTGCGCCAGCTGATCCTCAACGACGTCGACGAACACCCGCCGGGCGGGCTGGTCAAGAAGCGCTGAATACGCCGGGCGCCGCCGCGCCTACAGGGCGGCGACGTCGCGCATGATGTCGCGCAACTCGGACACCGGGGCGCCGCAGGTCAGGCAGTAGGTGCCGGACGTGCGCGCGAGCTGGCCGACCTGGACCAGCACCTCGGCCTCAGCGTGCCATAGGCAGGCGATGCACAGGATTTCGACGATATTGCCGAACGGGTCGACCTGCGGATGGTTGCATTCGTCCACCGCGTGCCGGTGCACAACGTAGCTGGCCCGGTTGGTGCACCCGGAGTCGGACTGACAGGTGATCGTTTGCCAGTCCAGGGCCGCGAGCGTGCCAGGGATCCCGTTGCCAGTCGTTTGGCTCATGATGACCTCCAGCTCCCGTACCACAGTTGCATCCGTCGTTTGCACGTATTGCGGAAATTGGCTGGGCCGGAGTGTCCATTATGGGTACCTTCAACCCGTCCGGGCAAGGGTCGGCCGCATGTGATTATCCGCGTTCCCTTAGTTATGGCACCCTAAGAAAACCGTACTTTTCTGACCACTACGATTCTTCCCGCTGGTCAGAGGTTCGAAACATCCGCCAAACGGTCACCGACAGGATGAATTCCGGGTCCCCCGATCGGGGGACAATGCCGTGAAGCTAGGGTCCGGTTGTCGGGTCGATCACGCAGAACGCCACACACATCGCCGACGCGGGAATGGACACCCACTGCAGTTGTCCGTCTGCCTGCCGCTGGCAGTAGATGGGACCGGGTTTTCCCCACACTTTGGCGCCCTCCGGCGAGCACGCTTTGCCCAGATCGCTGTCGGCGTGCGCCGGGGCACTCCCGATGAGGAGGGCGACCGGAACGGCCGCCGCCGATACCGCGAGCGCGACGAGTTTGCGCACCGCTATCCGGCCCAGTTCCAGACGGACATGTCGCCACGCGGGTACTGGTTGCAGATTTCAGTGCCCTTGGCGACGACACCCTTGTTGTTGAAGAAGATCTTCATGTGATTGACCCAGGCGAAGGTCAGCGGGTCGCCGTTGTAGAAGTTCTCCGAGTAGTCGCGGCGCTCCGCCGGCGACAGCGAGTAGAACCAGTGCGCCTTGTTGATCGTCGCTTCCTGGAGGTTCGCATGGTTGTTGAAGTCGATCATGTACCGCTGGTAGTACACCGGGCTGGTGTCGCGGACCGCCGCCAGGTACTGCTCGGCGTCACAGGTGGTCGCGATCTGCCTGCGCGGGATCGGGAAGTCTTCGGTGGAGTCGGCGGACGCGGTCGCAGGGGACACCGCGGCGGCCACGCCGAGAAATAGCGCCAAGGCGCCGGTGCGGAGGCTGTTACTGAGCCGAGACATATTGATTACCGTAGCACTTCCAGGAGGCCGACGGGATGCCGGGAGAGAATCTGTAGCTCATCTCACTACCCACTGCGATCAGGAATTATCACGTGTGAGGGATCGGGCCGCAGCTCGGGCGGCGCCTGGCTGTAGTCGCCGAACGGGCCGTCTCTGCGCTCGACGGCGCTGCGCACCCCCTGCGCTTGTGCCGTCCGGATGAAGTCCAGTGCATCCGGGGTGTTCCGCATCAGTCCGTCGAGAATGCCGCCCAGCAACTGAGTGGACGCCAGGCCCATGTTCTCGTAAGCCTGGTTGACGATCAGCTTCTGCGCCCGCAGCTGCGAGAGCGGGATCTGCGCCAGTTCCGCGGCGATCTCGGCGACCCGCGCCTCCAGTCGCTCGAACGGCACCGCCTCGTTGATCAGCTCCACCTCGGCGGCTTGGACACCCGTCAGCGGCCGGCCCGTCAACGAATGCCACTTCACTTTCGCCAGGCTCAGCCGGTACAGCCACATGCCGGTCAGGTAGGCGCCCCACATCCGGCTGTACGGGGTGCCGATCACCGCGTCCTCGCTGGCGATGACCAGGTCAGCGCACAACGCGTAATCGCTGGCACCACCGACACACCAGCCGTGCACCTGCGCGATCACCGGTTTCGAGGCGCGCCAGATCGCCATGAATTTCTGCGTGGGGCCGGTCTCGCGGGCGCTGACCATCGCGAAATCCTTGCCCGGGTCCCACTGGCCATCGGTCATCATCGCCTCGCCCCAATGCTGAAAACCGCCGCCGAAGTCGTAGCCGCCGGAGAACGCGCGGCCGGCACCGCGCAGCACGATGACCTTGACGTCCTGGTCGCGTTCGGCCAGGCCGATTGCGGTCTCGATCTCGTCCGGCATGGGCGGGACGATGGTGTTGAGCTGCTCCGGACGGTTCAGTGTGATCGTGGCCACCGGACCGGCGGTGGAGTACAGCAGCGTCTGGAACTCGGGTGTCATAGCGCGAAGCGAAGCCGGTGCCGGACGCCGATGTCAAGAACCTCAGCATTCGGCAGCGGCGCGGGCCCGGCGCCGCAGCGCCCACCCGATCACCGCCGCGATGCACAGCACCGCGGCCGCCACCAGCAGGTATTTCTCGTACGGCTGGAAGTACTCGTAGAGCGCTGCGATGTGGTTGCCGGCCAGGTATCCGGCCAGCACCCAGATCGCCACCCACACCGCAGAGCCGATCGCGTTATAGCCCAGATAGCGCCGCCACGGCATGCGGGCCAGCCCCGCGACGATGCCACTGGCCTGGCGCAGCCCGTCGACGAACCGGCCGAGCGGCACCACAATGGGGCCGCGCTTTTCGAAGAAGCGCTCGGTCTTGGCCAGCCGCTCGTCGGTCAGGAACACATAGCGCCCGAACCGCAGCACCAGCTCACGTCCCCCGAACCGCCCGATGGCGTATCCGGCATTGTCGCCGACGACGGCGGCCAGGAATCCCGCGACCATGACCAGGGCCACGTGCAGGTGGCCGGCACCGGCGTACATGCCGGCCGTGATCAGGATGATCTGACCGGGCAGGGGGATGCCCACGCCCTCCAGCCCGACCAGCACGATCACCGCCGCGTACCCGAACTTGTCCAACGTGGGGCCGAGCGACTCGAAGACACCCGGCAGCTGCGATGACATGACTTCCAGGGTGCCCAAAGAGCCGCGGTGTTAGACGTGTGGCGGTAGAGGCGAACCTCACGATGCCTGGTTCACCGGGCCGTCGACCGGGTACCAGCCACAAGCAGGATGTCCGCGCTCGGACAGGGGTGACTAGGACTTATGCGCCGTAATTCGAACAACGCCCGGCCCCGGCGGGAGAGCGGGGTGCGCCGGGCGCTGCATGAATTCCTCGGCGTGCCGCTGGCCATCATCGCCGGCTTCATCGTGCTGGCGATCCTCAACAGCGTCCTGGACGGTAACGAGGTGAGCTGGCTGCAACCGGCAAAACACCTGCTGGCCAAAGTGGCACCGCCGCAGGAGAACCAGTCGATGCTGCGCACGGTGGCGCCCGGGATGCTCACCTTGATGACGATCACGTTCGTCCTGTTGCTCACCCTGGTGCAGCGGATGTCCGACGTCTTCACCTGGGTGGTGGTGGAACAGTTTCTCAGCCGTCGGGTGAATCAGACCTTCTTCGGCTACTTCGCCGGCCTGTCGGCGTACTACGTCGTGGTGCTGACGCTGGTGGATCCGCAACAGGCCGTGTTCAGCACCGTCGCGGCGCTGATACTCAGCGTGCTGGCCCTGATGGGGCTGGTGGTGTTCGGCTACCTGGTGCTCGACCAACTGCGGCCGCCGTCGGTGGTGGAGCGCATCGTGCAGGTCACCATCGCCACCCGCGCCCACCAGCTGTACTGGCTGCGCCGGGTGCGGTCGCAACCGCTGCTCGCGCACCTGCCCGGCCGCACCGTCCGCTCCGGCTGCACCGGATACCTGGTCGACATCGACCTGGACCTGCTCGACCGCGCCCTGCAGTCCGCCCAGGGACCGGCCGAGATCGAGTTCAACGCCAAGCTGGGATCGCACATGGTCACCGGGACCGACCTGGCGACGGTGCGTGCCGCGCGGGACGACGAGCGCGAGCGGCTGGCCGATGTCGTCCTGGACGCCCTGTGCTGCGGCCGGGAGCGCCAGCTCACCCGGGAGCCCTCCTACGGGGTGCACCAGCTGTCCAGCATGGGATGGGGCGCGGCCACCCAGCGGGACTCCGAGGCGGCCCTGGTGACGGTGGACGGGCTGCATGCGCTGCTGGCCCACTGGGCGCAGGAGGAAACCCCCGGCCCGAAGGGCGACGACCTGGCGGTGGTGTACCGGTACGACACGATCTGCGAGGTGTTGAAGGCGTTGTCGAGCGTCGCGGCCGCCGCCATCGTGGGCGGTCAGCATCAGACGTGCGCCCAGGTGCTCAACGTCTACGCCAAGGCGCTACCTACGCTGTCCGCCGAGCACCAGCGCACCGCGGCCCAGCATGTGCGCAACACGCTGACGACCGTCGCGCAGCACCCGCGCACCGCGGAACTCGAGCATGCCCTGAGCGAACTGGGCCGGGCGCTCGGCGACAACGGGCACGGCGAGGTCGCGGCAGAACTGAAGCGCATCGAGGCGGACCTGGACAACCGGGTGCCCGAGCACCGCTGATCAACCCAGCATCCGCCACAGGAACGAGTAGGTCAGCGCCGACTTGAACGCGAGTTGCTCGTTGTCGGCCGCCCCGCCGTGCCCGCCCTCGATGTTCTCGTAGTACCAGACCCGGTGACCGGCGGCCTGTAGGGCGGCGGTCATCTTGCGGGCGTGTCCGGGGTGCACCCGGTCGTCGCGGGTCGAGGTCGTCAACAGGATCGGCGGATAGCTCCGGTCGGCCGAAATGTTCTGGTACGGCGAATACTCGGAGATGAACGCCCAGTCGTCCGGGTTGTCCGGGTCCCCGTATTCGGCCACCCACGAGGCGCCGGCCAGCAGCAGGTGATAGCGCTTCATGTCCAGCAACGGCACGTTGCAGACCAGCGCACCGAACTTCTCCGGGTACTTGGTCAACATGATCCCCATTAGCAACCCGCCGTTGCTGCCGCCCTGGGCGCCGAGCTGGCCGACGGTGGTGATGTCACGGCGCACCAGATCGTCGGCGACCGCCGCGAAATCCTCGGCCACTTTGTGTCGCCCCTCGCGCATCGCCTGGGTGTGCCAGCCGGGGCCGTACTCGCCGCCGCCGCGGATGTTCGCCAGCACGTAGGTTCCGCCGCGGGCCAACCACAACCGGCCCAGTACGCCGCTGTAGCCCGGCGTGTTGGCCGTCTCGAAACCGCCGTAGCCGTACAGCAGCGTCGGGCCGGGGCCGTCGATCCCGGCGGGTCGCACCAGGAAGTAGGGGATGGCCGTCCCGTCCGCCGAGGTCGCGAAATGCTGTGTCACCGTGAGGTTTTCCGCGTCGAAGAAGGCCGGCGCGGATTTGATCGGTTCGAGTTCGGCGGGGCCGGTGCCGCGCAACAGCCGCGATGGTGCGGTGAACCCGCTGGAATCCAGGAAGAATTCGGCGCCGGTGTCGTCGGCCGCCACGACCACGGTATTGGCCGAGTCGGGGATGCCCGTGATCGGTTCGCGCTGCCAGCTGCCCGGTGACGATCGCAAGGGCGGCGACGCCGGGCGCGGCGGGTCGTCACGCGAGGGTGGTGTCACCATCTCGACGCGGCTGGCGACGTCGGCCAGCGTGACGATCAGCAGCCGGTCCCTGGTCCATGCGTAGTGGTACAGGCAGGTGTGCTCGTCGGGCTCGAACACCACACTCAGATCCCTGGTACCGGCGAGGAACTCGTCGTACCTGGCGGCCAGCAGCGACCCGGCCCGGTAGGTGGTGTCGCCGACCGTCCAGTCACTGCGCAGGTCGATCAGCAGCCATTCGCGGTGCACCGACATGCTGCTGGCGTCGCTGGGCACCTCGATGGGCAGCAGCTCGGCGCCGCGCAGCTCGTATCGCTGCCGGTTCCAGAAGTCCAGGGAGCGACCGACGATGGTACGCACGAAGCCGGGGGTGCGGTCGGTGGATCCGCCGACGCTGACATCGGTGCGTTCGCCCTCGAACAGGGTCTCCGCCTCCGTCAACGGGGTACCGCGCCGCCACCGCTTGACGATGCGCGGGTAGCCGGATTCGGTCATCGAGTCCGGACCGAAGTCGGTGCCCACCAGGACGGTGTCCGGATCTGCCCAGTCGATCTGCGACTTGGCTTCGGGCAGCTCGAACCCGCCGGTGACGAATTCGCGGGTCAGCATGTCGAATTCGCGCACGATCACCGCGTCCGAACCGCCCGGGGACAGGCTGACCAGCGCGCGGGTGAGTTCGGGCTCGATCACGTTGGCCCCGGCCCACACCCAGTTCCGACCGTCCGCGCGGCCCAGTTCGTCGACGTCGATAAGCACGTCCCAGTCGGGTGCGTCGGTGCGGTAGCTGTCCAGCGTGGTGCGCCGCCACAGCCCCCGGGGATTGGCGGCATCGCGCCAGAAGTCGTAGAGGTATTCGCCGCGCCGGCGCACATAGGGGATGCGCGCGTCGGTGTCGAGCACCTCCAGCGCCTCGGCGCGCATCGTCTCGAAGTCGCCGGTGCAGTATTCGGCCGTGGTGGGCTCGTTGCGCGCGCGTACCCAGTCCAGCGCCTCCTCGCCGGTGACGTCTTCCAGCCACAGGTAGGGGTCGTCGGGAGCTTCAGCTGACATGAACCCATTGTGGTCCCGGCGGTACTGTGAGCTGTATTACACGAACTGACGAGGAGCCGAGAAATGCCTGTCTTCGCACGCCCGGGTTCCGCAGATGCGGTGATGACCTTCGAGTCCCGGTACGGAAACTTCATCGGCGGCGAGTGGGTCGCGCCCGCGTCCGGCCGTTATTTCGAGAACCCGACGCCGGTGACCGGCCAGTCGTTCTGCGAGATCCCCCGCTCCGACGAGGCCGACATCGAGAAGGCACTGGACGCCGCGCATGCCGCGGCGCCGGGCTGGGGCAAGACCGCGCCCGCCGAGCGGGCCGCGATCCTGAACAAGATCGCCGACCGCATCGACGCGAACACCCAGGCGCTGGCGGTGGCCGAGGTATGGGACAACGGCAAACCGGTCCGGGAGACACTGGCCGCCGACATCCCGCTGGCCGCCGACCACTTCCGCTACTTCGCGGCAGCCATCCGTGCCCAGGAAGGCGCGCTGTCCCAGATCGACGAGGACACCGTCGCCTACCACTTCCACGAGCCGCTCGGGGTGGTCGGGCAGATCATCCCGTGGAACTTCCCGATCCTGATGGGCGCCTGGAAGTTGGCGCCCGCGCTGGCCGCCGGCAACGCGATCGTGCTCAAGCCCGCCGAGCAGACCCCGGCCTCGATCCTGTACCTGATGTCGCTGATCGGCGACCTGCTGCCACCCGGCGTGGTCAACGTCGTCAACGGCTTCGGCGCCGAAGCCGGTAAGCCGCTGGCCTCCAGCAACCGGATCGCCAAGGTCGCATTCACCGGCGAGACCAGCACCGGGCGACTGATCATGCAGTACGCCAGCCAGAACCTGATCCCGGTCACCCTGGAACTCGGCGGCAAGAGTCCCAACATCTTCTTCAACGACGTGATGGCCGCCAACGACGACTTCCAGGACAAGGCGCTGGAAGGCTTCACCATGTTCGCTCTCAACCAGGGCGAGGTGTGCACCTGCCCGTCGCGCAGTCTGATCCAGTCCGCGATCCACGACGAGTTCCTCGAACTCGCGGCGATCCGCACCAAGGCCGTCCGGCAGGGTGACCCGCTGGACTCCGAGACCATGATCGGATCCCAGGCCTCCAACGACCAGCTCGAAAAAATCCTGTCCTACATCGAGATCGGCAAGGGCGAAGGCGCGAAAGTCATCACCGGCGGGGAGCGCGCCGAGTTGGGCGGTGACCTGGCCGGCGGCTTCTACGTGCAGCCGACCATCGTCACCGGCAACAACAAGATGCGGGTGTTCCAGGAGGAGATCTTCGGCCCGGTGGTCGCGGTGACCCCGTTCGACAGCTACCAGGAGGCGATGGACATCGCCAACGACACCCTGTACGGCCTGGGCGCGGGGGTGTGGAGCCGCGACGGCAACACCGCCTACCGGGCCGGGCGCGAGATCAAGGCCGGACGAGTGTGGGTGAACTGCTATCACGTGTATCCACCGCACTCGGCTTTCGGCGGCTACAAGCAGTCCGGGTTCGGCCGCGAAGGCCACAAGATGGCGCTCGAGCACTACCAGCAGACCAAGAACATGCTGGTCTCCTACTCCGACAAGGCGCTCGGCTTCTTCTGATCGCGGCCCCGCCGGGGCGCGGAAACCGCACTGCGGCAACGTGACCGGCGGTCGATTCGTGGTCATGTTGTGACCGGCAACGCGCCGCGAACGTGCCCGGCCCGGCAGCGCTGACTCAGTAAGGTCGTACAGCGTGATTCCCCTTCCGCGTGCGTGGCTGCTGGCCAGCGCCATGCTCGTCGGGTGCGTGGCCGGGCAACTGCTCGCGGTGGCAGCGCGTCTGCTGGTGGACACCCGGATGCGTCCCGATGTGGTGATCGCGCTGGTGGTGGGGGTGCCCAGCGTGCTCGGCCTGTCGTTGATCCTGGTCTCCGGGCGGCGCTGGGTGACCATGCTCGGTGCCGCGATCCTCGCGCTGGCCCCCGGCTGGTTCGGGATGCTGGTCGCCCTGCAGGTGGTGTCGGGTGCCTGACAAGAAGGTCGACGAGGAGTCGAGCCCGGGCACCGAACCGTTCGTGCCGGATTTCGACACCGGTGCGCAGCCCCCGGTGCCCGAATACGATGCCGGCGAGCCGTCGGTGCCGTTCGTGCCGGACTTCGACACCGACTCCCAGCCGTTCCTGCCCCTGGCCGGGTTGCAGCAGCTGGAGAAGAAGTCCGTGCAGCCCGCGGCGGACGTCCCGGAACCGGACGATTCCGCACCGGACAGCGCGGAACCGGACACCTCGGCCGAGCCGCCCGGACCGGTGACCGTCCCGGGCCGGTATCTGTACCTGAAGTGGTGGAAGTTCGCGCTGGTGCTGTTCGGCGTGTGGTTCGTCGCCGCGGTGTTCGGGCTCAGCCTGTACTACTGGTGGTACCACGACCTGGACAAGACGCCGTCGGTCTTCGTGGTGTTCGGGTACGTCGCCACCTGCACCGTGGCGGGGCTGATTCTGGCGATGGTGGAAGCCAGGCCACTGATCGCGGCGCTGGCGATCGCGGTGATGTCGGCGCCGTTCGCCTCGGTCGCCGCCGCGGCGCCGCTCTACGGCTACTTCTACTGCGAACGTGTCGCCACGCCCTGCCTGATGAACGTCGTGCCCTACTAGGGTGGGCTCGTGACTTCTCACTATGACGTCGTCGTCCTTGGAGCCGGCCCCGGTGGATACGTAGCGGCCATTCGCGCAGCACAGCTCGGGCTGAAAACCGCGATCGTGGAACCGAAATACTGGGGCGGGGTGTGTCTGAACGTCGGATGTATCCCGTCCAAAGCGCTGCTGCGCAACGCCGAACTCGCCCACATCTTCACCAAAGAGGCCAAGGTGTTCGGCATCAGCGGCGAGGCGACCTTCGACTTCGGGGTGGCCTATGACCGCAGCCGCAAGGTGGCCGAGGGCCGGGTGGCCGGTGTGCACTTCCTGATGAAGAAGAACAAGATCACCGAGATCCACGGCTACGGCAAGTTCACTGACGCCAACACCATCTCGGTGGACCTCAACGACGGCGGCACCGAAGACGTCACCTTCGACAACGCCATCATCGCCACCGGCGCCAGCACCCGCCTGGTGCCCGGCACCTCGCTGTCGGAGAACGTGGTGACCTACGAGAAGCTCATCCTGACCCGCGAGCTGCCCGCGTCGATCGTGATCGCCGGCGCCGGCGCCATCGGCATGGAATTCGGATACGTGCTGAAGAACTACGGCGTGGACGTCACCATCGTGGAGTTCCTGCCCCGCGCGCTGCCCAATGAGGACGCCGACTGCTCCAAGGAGATCGAGAAACAGTTCAAGAAGCTCGGCGTCAAGATCCTCACCGGCACCAAGGTCGAGTCCATCACCGACGACGGCGACGAGGTCACGGTCAGTATCAGCAAGGACGGCAAGTCCGACGAACTGAAGGCCGAAAAGGTGTTGCAGGCCATCGGGTTCGCCCCCAACGTCGAGGGCTACGGGCTGGACAAGGCCGGCGTGGAACTGACCGACCGCAAGGCGATCGGCATCACCGACTACATGCAGACCTCCACGTCGCACATCTATGCCATCGGCGACGTCACCGGCAAGCTGCAGTTGGCCCACGTCGCCGAGGCGCAGGGCGTGGTGGCGGCCGAGACCATCGGCGGCGCGGAGACGCTGGCCCTCGGCGACTACCGGATGATGCCGCGCGCCACGTTCTGTCAGCCCAACGTCGCCAGCTTCGGCCTCACCGAAGAGCAGGCCCGCGACGAAGGCTACGACGTGGTGGTGGCCAAGTTCCCGTTCACCGCCAACGCCAAGGCGCACGGCGTGGGCGACCCGAGCGGCTTCGTCAAACTCATCGCCGACGGCAAGTACGGCGAGCTGATCGGCGGCCACCTGGTCGGTCACGACGTGTCCGAGCTGCTGCCCGAGCTGACGCTGGCGCAGAAGTGGGACCTGACCGCGACCGAGCTGGCCCGCAACGTGCACACCCACCCGACCATGTCCGAGGCCCTGCAGGAATGCTTCCACGGGCTCATCGGTCACATGATCAACTTCTGAGCAGCATGCGAACCACGACCGCCGAGACGGTAGTCGGAACGATCGGCGGGCTGGTCGTCGGCTACGTCCTGTGGCTGGCCGCCATCACCGTCGGTGACGACGTCACCACGGTGCGCAACTGGAGTCAGTTGGTGCTGTTGGGCGCGGTCGCCCTGGCGGTCGGCGCGGCGCTGGGCGGCCTGCTGATGCGCTGGCGCCGCAGACCCGGCTGGTCGGCGTTCGCGTTCGCGGTGCCGGTGCTGCCGGTGGTGCTGAGCCTGGCCGTGCTGGCCAACCTGTACCTGTAGCTCCCGCACCGGCGCCGCCGAGCGTCACGCCAGAGTGGCTGTCGGCGCCGAGCGTCACGCCAGAGTGACGCCCCGGGGCGAGCGCGCGGCCAATGTCAGCGCGGGTTGTCCAGCGGGATCCCCAGCGCGGTGATCGTGGCCGCCAATCCGTCGTATTGCGTTGCCAGCAGGCAGAATTCGATCAACCGGGCCCGGTTCAGGTGGGACGCCAGCTGCTGCCAGGTCTCGGTGCTGATGGTGCGGTCCTTGATCAGCTCGTCGGTGGCGCGCAGCAACGCCTGCTGCCGCGTGCTGAGCACCGCGCGGGGCCCGTCGCCGTCCGGGGACTCCGGCCAGGCGAAGATCGCGGCCTGCGCCAGGGCGTCCAGCCCCGCCGTGCGGGCCATCCCACGATGGTGCTGCAGCTCGTACTCGCAGGACCGCAGGTGCGCGACCCGCAAGATGACCAGTTCGGAGTCGATCGCCGGGAGTCGGCCGCGCATCAGACGTCCGGAATAGATCGCCCACAGCCAGAACAGCGTTTGCCGGGAACCCAGGGTGGTGAACAGGTGCATCTCGGGCGCGCGCACCTTGCGCGCAGCCAGCTTGGCGATCACCCAGTTGATCGGACCCAGTTGGCGCAACCGGCCGGGCGGGATGCGCACCACCTGGTCGCCGGTCATGCCTGCTGCACCAGGTACGGCGACACGGTGCTGCGGTGCTCGTCGATGTCGAGTGCGCGGCCGAGCGCGGGGAACGCCCGCTGGGGACAGTTGTCGCGTTCGCAGACCCGGCAGCCCGCGCCGATCGGAGTGGAGACGTCCCCGGACAAATCGAGTCCTTCCGAATAGACGAGCCGGTGCGCGTGGCGGAGCTCGCAACCCAGCCCGATCGCAAAGGTCTTACCGGGCTGACCATATCGGGCCGCGCGCCGCTCGACGGTGCGGGCCACCCACATGTAGTTGCGGCCGTCGGGCATCTGGGCGACCTGCACCAGGATCTTGCCGGGGTTCGCGAACGTTTCGTAGACGTTCCACAGCGGGCACGTCCCGCCGCTGGAGGAAAAGTGAAAACCCGTGGCGGACTGGCGTTTCGACATATTGCCGGCGCGGTCGACCCGGACGAAGGACAGTGGTACGCCGCGCATCGACGGCCGTTGCAGCGTGGAGAGCCGGTGCGCGATGGTTTCGTAGCTGACCAGGTAGAAGGCCGACAGCCGTTCGACGTCGTAGCGGAAATTCTCGGCGACATCGTGGAACTGGCGGTAGGGCAGCACCGTGGCGGCGGCGAAGTAGTTGGCCAGTCCGAGCCGGGCCAGCGTGTGCGACTCGGCGCTGGTGAACTTGCCCTCTTCGACCAGGCCGTCGATCAGGTCGCCGAACTCGAGGTAGGCCAGCTCGGCGGCCATCTTGAACACCTGCTGGCCGGCGGCCAGGTGGTTGCTGATCTCCAGCGTCTTGGCCGCGGGGTCGTAGCGGTGCAGCACGTTCTCGCCGAGGTCGATGCGCCGGGTGATGCGCACCCCGTGCACCTCGGTGAGCCGGCGGGTCAGTTCGCGGGCCAGATCGCCGTGGTGCATCCGCATCTGGACGGTCAGGTCTTCGGCGGCGGTGTCCAGCGCGTGCAGGTAGTTCTGGCGTTGGTAGAAGTAGTCGCGCACCTCTTCGTGCGGCATGGTGATCGACCCGCTGCCGCTGCTGCCGTCGAAGTAGCGGTCCTCGGTGGCGGCGGCCAGTTGCGCGGTGGTGAGCCGGTAGCGACGGTGCAGATTGACCACTGCGCGGGCCAGGCTCGGGTGCGCGTTCACCATCTCGGCGATCTCGGTGGGGTCGACGTCGATGTCCAGATCGCGGTCCAGGGTGACTTCGCGCAGCTCGGCGACCAACCGGGTGGCGTCCTGGGAGGCGAAGAAGGTGGCGTCCACCCCGAACAACTCGGTGATCCGCAGCAGCACGGCCACCGTCAGCGGGCGCACGTCATGCTCGATCTGGTTGAGGTAGCTGGGCGAGATGTCCAGCATCTGGGCCAGTGCGGCCTGGCTGAATCCGCGCTCGTTGCGGAGCTGGCGGACCCGGGCGCCGACGAACGTCTTGGACACTCCAGGAGCCTACGCTTGTTGCTAAGACTCAGTTAGCAGAGTTGGCAGGTTGGTGTTTCGGGCCGGCCATTGGCATGATTCGCATCGGCCTTCCTGGGTAAACCCGGGGGCACCGAGTGAAAATGGGGACGGGGAGCAGCACCGTGAGCCTTGACAAGAAGTTAATGCCGGTTCCGGACGGGCACCCTGACGTCTTCGACCGCGAGTGGCCGTTGCGGGTCGGCGACATCGACCGGACCGGCCGGCTGCGGCTGGACGCGGCCTGTCGGCATATTCAGGACATCGGCCAGGACCAGCTGCGCGAGATGGGTTTCGAGGAGACGCACCCGCTGTGGATCGTGCGGCGCACCATGGTCGACCTGATCCGGCCCATCGAGTTCGGCGACATGCTGCGGTGTCGGCGCTGGTGCTCGGGAACATCCAACCGCTGGTGCGAGATGCGGGTGCGCATCGACGGCCGCAAGGGCGGGCTGATCGAGTCGGAGGCGTTCTGGATCCACGTCAATAAGGAAACCGAGATGCCGGCGCGGATCGCCGACGACTTCCTGGCCGGACTGCACAAAACCACGTCGGTGGATCGGCTGCGGTGGAAGGGCTACCTGAAGCCCGGCGGCCGAGACGACGCGGCGGAAATCCATGAGTTTCCGGTGCGGGTGACCGACATCGACTTGTTCGACCACATGAACAACTCCGTGTACTGGAGCGTGGTCGAGGATTACCTGGCCTCCCACACCGACCTGCTGGACGGCCCGCTGCGGGTCACCATCGAACACGAGGCGCCGGTCGCGCTGGGCGACAAGCTGGAGATCATTTCGCACGTCCACCCGGCCGGATCGACCGACAAGTTCGGGCCGGACCTGGTCGACCGGGCTGTTACAACGCTCACATATGCGGTCGGCGACGAGACGAAGGCCGTCGCGGCGCTGTTCGCTCTCTAACAGGACAAGCGTTCTGTTAAATTAGTGTTGACCTGCGGTTCTTGTTACCGGGCGGTAGCTTCTGAACCGGTTCAGAAAATTTGCGGCTTCGCAAGATTTGCAAAATGACCGCAGGTCATAGCCGAAATTGGCAAGTGAAATGGGTAGACCAGCAGGAATGCCCTGTGCCAAGGTCGTGTTAGCACAGCAGTGAAGATGGAAGTCGAACCCGAAGCTTCCGGCTGGGTGGCAAGCAGCCACCAGCAATTCAGTAGTGAGTGAACCGTTAAGGAGCTGTCCAATGTCTGTCGTTGGAACCCCCAAGAGCGCTGAGCAGATCCAGCACGACTGGGACCACAACCCCCGCTGGAAGGGCGTCAACCGCACCTACACGCCGCAGGACGTCGTCGCGCTGCAGGGCCACGTCGTCGAGGAGCACACCCTGGCCCGCCGCGGCGCCGAGGTGCTCTGGGAGCAGCTGCACGAGATGGACTTCGTCAACGCGCTGGGCGCGCTGACCGGAAACATGGCCGTTCAGCAGGTGCGCGCCGGCCTCAAGGCGATCTACCTGTCCGGCTGGCAGGTCGCCGGTGACGCCAACCTCTCCGGGCACACCTACCCCGACCAGAGCCTCTACCCGGCCAACTCGGTGCCGCAGGTGGTGCGTCGCATCAACAACGCGCTGCTGCGCGCCGACGAGATCGCCAAGGTCGAGAACGACCGCTCGGTGGACAACTGGCTGGCCCCGATCGTCGCCGACGGCGAGGCCGGCTTCGGTGGTGCGCTCAACGTCTACGAGCTGCAGAAGGCCATGATCGCCGCCGGTGTCGCCGGGTCGCACTGGGAAGACCAGCTGGCCTCGGAGAAGAAGTGCGGCCACCTCGGTGGCAAGGTGCTGATCCCGACTCAGCAGCACATCCGCACCCTGACCTCCGCCCGCCTGGCCGCGGACGTCGCCGGTGTCCCGACGGTCGTCATCGCCCGTACCGACGCCGAGGCCGCCACCCTGATCACCTCCGACGTCGACGAGCGGGACCGCCCCTTCATCACCGGTGAGCGCACCAACGAGGGCTTCTACCGGGTCAAGAACGGTCTCGAGCCGTGCATCGCCCGGGCCAAGGCCTACGCGCCGTACGCCGACCTGATCTGGATGGAGACCGGTACTCCGGACCTGGCGCTGGCCAAGCGGTTCGCCGAGGGCGTCAAGGCCGAGTTCCCCGACCAGATGCTGGCCTACAACTGCTCGCCGTCGTTCAACTGGCGCAAGCACCTCGACGACGCGACGATCGCGAAGTTCCAGAAGGAACTCGGTGCGATGGGCTTCAAGTTCCAGTTCATCACGCTGGCCGGATTCCACGCGCTGAACTACTCGATGTTCGATCTGGCCCACGGCTACGCCCGCAACCAGATGACCGCGTACGTCGAGCTGCAGGAGCGCGAGTTCGCCGCCGAGGAGCGTGGGTACACCGCCACCAAGCACCAGCGCGAGGTCGGTGCCGGCTACTTCGACCGGATCGCCACCACGGTGGACCCCACTTCGTCGACGACGGCGCTGGCCGGCTCGACCGAAGAGGGCCAGTTTCACTGAGGATGAGGCCAGTGCGGAGCCGGGCGACCCCCGGTTCGCGCTGAAGTAGCATAGGCCCCGCCCGGCAACCCTGGGCGGGGCCTATTGCGGTGCAGGACAATTCGGGCGATCAGTGGAGAAGACAGTGAGCGATGCAGCAATCCAGCGGGTAGGTGTGGTCGGGGCCGGGCAGATGGGCGCCGGTATCGCCGAGGTGTCGGTTCGTGCGGGTGTCGCCGTCACCGTGTTCGAGACCACCGAGGCGCTGATCACCGCGGGCCGTAACCGCATCACCAAGTCGCTGGAACGGGGTGTGAGCGCCGGCAAGGTCACCGAACGCGAGCGCGACCGCGCACTGGGGCTGTTGACGTTCACCACCGACCTGGGCGACCTGGCCGACCGGCAGCTGGTCATCGAGGCCGTCATCGAGGACGAGACGGTGAAGGCCAAGATCTTCGCCGAGCTGGACCGCGTGATCACCGACCCCGAGGCGGTGCTGGCGTCCAACACCTCCAGCATCCCGATCATGAAGATCGCCGCGGCCACGCAGAACCCGCAGCGGGTGCTGGGCCTGCACTTCTTCAACCCGGTCCCGGTGCTGCCGCTGGTGGAGCTGGTGAGCACCCTGGTGACCGACGAGGCCGCCGCCGCCCGCACCGAGGAGTTCGCCGGCGCCGTGCTGGGCAAGCAGGTGGTGCGCTGCTCGGACCGCTCCGGCTTCGTGGTGAACGCCCTGCTGGTGCCCTACCTGTTGTCGGCGATCCGGATGGTGGAGGCGGGCTTCGCCACCGTCGAGGACGTCGACAAGGCCGTCGTCGCGGGATTGTCCCATCCGATGGGGCCGCTGCGGCTCTCCGACCTGGTCGGCCTGGACACCCTCAAGCTGATCGCGGACAAGCTGTACGAGGAGTTCAAAGAGCCGCACTACGGACCGCCGCCGCTGCTGCTGCGGATGGTGGAAGCCGGCCTGCTGGGCAAGAAATCCGGCAAGGGCTTCTACACCTACTGAGCTACTTCTGCAGGGTGAACTGGTCGACGTCGGTGTAGCCCTGGCGGAACAGCTTCGCGCAGCCGGTCAGGTACTTCATGTAGCGGTTGTAGACCTTCTCCGACTGGATCGCGATGGCCCGCTCGCGCTGGGCCTCGAGCGCGGTCGCCCAGATCTCCAGCGTCCTGGCGTAGTGCAGTTGCAGCGACTGAATGCGCTTCATCGTGAAGCCCGCGGCCGCCGCCTGCTCCTCGACCACCGGAACCGTGGGCAGGTCGCCGCCCGGGAAGATCTCGGCCAGGATGAACTGGCTGAAGTGCACGATCTCGCGGGTCAGCGGCAGGCCCTTGGCCCGGGCCTCGCGCATCGTCGGGCGCACGATCGTGTGCAGCAACATGCTGCCGTCGCTGGGCAGCACCTCGTGCGCCATCTTGAAGAACCGCTTGTAGCGGTGGCGGCCGAAGTGCTCGAACGCGCCGATCGAAACGATGCGGTCGACGGGTTCGTGGAACTTCTCCCAGCCCTCCAGCAACACCCGCCGGGACCGGGACGTGTCCAGCTCGTCGAACTTCTGCTGGACGTGGGCGGCCTGGTTCTCGGACAACGTCAAGCCCACGACGTTGACGTCGTATTTTTCGATGGCGCGTCGCATCGTGGCGCCCCAGCCGCAGCCGATGTCCAGCAACGTCATTCCCGGCTCGAGGTTCAGCTTGCCCAAGGCCAGGTCGATCTTGGCGAGCTGGGCCTCTTCCAGCGTCATGTCGTCGCGCTCGAAGTAAGCGCAACTGTAGGTCTTCGTGGGGTCGAGGAAGAGCCGGAAGAAATCATCGGAGAGGTCGTAGTGCGCTTGCACGTTGCCGAAATGCGGCGTGAGCTGCACGGCCATACGATGTCTGCCTTTCTTTTATCGGAGCGAAAGCCTGCACCCCGCCCCGATGCATTCCCTGCATGCTAGCCGCTGTCCAGCACCCCGATAGCCCACTGAAGGTAAAGCCGCAGGTGAAGGGGGCTTTACGTGCCCTAACTCACTGGTCCCGGGGCGGCACGATGGGGGATGGGTGCGGTTGACCGCGGAACTTCTCCAGTGACCCGCCGGCCTCGACGATCCCGCACAGCGCGCTCCAGCTCAGCATGGTGAGGTAGTCGATCAACTCGTCGCTGCTCATCCGCGGGTCCGACATCCACGAGTGGGTGGCCAGTTGCACGCCGCCGACGATCAGGTAGGCCCACGGCTCCACGCCGCCGACATCCATGCCGACCTCGCGCATCCGGCGGCGCAACATCACCGCGATCATCCGGGCGATGATCCGCTCGGAATCGGCGATCACCTTGCTCTTACTGCCCGAGCTGTTCGCCATCACGAACCCGTACGGTTCGGGTTCGGCGGCCATGGTCTCCACGTACACCCGGATCACCTCGCGGGTCAGCTCGTAGCCGTCCAGATTGGAGGACAGTGCCGCGGCCATGTTGGGGATCAGGGTGGTCTGCGCGAAGCGCATCATCACCGCGGTCGTCAGATCGTTCTTGTCGACGAAGTAGCGGTACAGGACGGTTTTGGACACCCCGATCTCGGCGGCGATCTCGTCCATGCTCAGGAACCGGCTCTGCCGGCGAATCGCCTCGATGGTTCCGTCGACCAGCTCGTTGCGGCGGTCCACTTTGTGTTGGTGCCAGCGCCGCTTGCGACCATCGGTCTTCGCGCTGCGAGCCGGAATTTGCTGTGCCACTTTCGCCGATTCCCAATCGTTTAGTCGCATCGATACTACGGCTTCGGGTGGCGCGTTCGGCGGACATGCCCGCACCTGCGTGAGGGCTCCCACCAGTGTGGGTAACACTAACCGGTGGTCGAGATGGCGCATGATGGTTGTGATGACGCACAGGGCTGATGGTTCGGGCGCAACAGTGGGGACCGGGTTGAGCGCGCGGCCGCCCGAGCCGCGGCCGTCGCGCACCTCGCTGGCGGAATCCTTCGCCGGCGCCGATCAGCAGGCCGATGCCGAACGGCGCACCGCCCTGCGCCGGATGAAGGCGGTCGCGCTGGGCTTTCTGCTCGGCGCCACAGTGGTGTTCCTGCTGTGCCGGTGGGCGAACGTGCACGGTGACGCCCCCGCGTGGGTCGGCTATGTCGGCGCCGCCGCCGAGGCGGGCATGGTGGGCGCCCTGGCGGACTGGTTTGCGGTGACGGCCCTGTTCAAACACCCACTGGGCATTCCGATCCCGCACACCGCGATCATCAAGCGCAAGAAAGACCAGCTCGGCGAGGGTCTGGGCACCTTCGTGCGGGAGAACTTCCTGTCGGCCGAGGTCGTCGAGAACAAGCTGCGCGACGCCCAGGTGCCGAGCCGGCTGGGCAAGTGGCTGGCCGAGCCCGCGCATGCGCAGCGGGTGGCCGCCGAAGCGTCGACGGTGCTGCGCGTGGGAGTGGAGTTGCTGCGCGACGACGACGTCCAGCAGGTGATCGACCGGATGATCGTGCGCCGCATCGCCGAGCCGCAGTGGGGTCCGCCGGTGGGCCGGGTGTTGCAGACGCTGTTGGCCGAGAATCGGCAGGAGGCGCTGATCCAGTTGCTGGCCGACCGGGCTTTTCAGTGGTCGCTGAATGCCGGCGTGGTCATCCAGCGGGTAGTCGAGCGGGATTCCCCGACCTGGTCGCCGCGCTTCGTCGACCATCTGGTCGGCGACCGCATTCACCGGGAGTTGATGGACTTCACCGACAAGGTGCGCCGCAACCCTGATCACGAGTTGCGCCGCTCAGCCACCCGTTTCCTGTTCGAGTTCGCCGACGACCTGCAGAACGATCCCGACACCATCGCGCGTGCCGACGCCGTCAAGGAGCAGTTGATGGCGCGGGAGGAGGTGGCGAACGCTGCCGCGACGGCGTGGGCCACGCTCAAGCGGCTGGTGCTCGAGGGTGTCGACGACCCGTCGAGCACGCTGCGCACCCGGATCGCCGACACGGTGATCCGGATCGGGGAGTCGTTGCGGGACGACGCCGACCTGCGCGACAAGGTCGAGGGTTGGATGGTGCGGGCCGCGCAGCACCTGGTTTCGCAATATGGGGTAGAGATCACAGCGATCATTACCGAGACGATCGAGCGCTGGGACGCCGAGGAGGCCAGCCGGCGCATCGAGCTTCATGTGGGCCGTGACCTGCAGTTTATCCGGATCAATGGGACGGTCGTCGGTGCGCTGGCCGGGTTGGTGATCTACGCCGTCGCGCAGCTGTTGTTCTGAGCGGACGGCCGACCGCTTGCAATTGCAAGCACTCCTTCGTAATCTGGATGGTGTACGTGACCACCCCGATCAAGGAGCAACCATGCCGGCGGAGGAGAAGCTGGGCACCAAAGTGTCCACCAAGGCTTCCGACGTGGCCTCCGACATCGGCAGCTTCATCCGGTCGCAGCGCGAGACGGCACAGGTGTCGATGCGGCAGCTCGCCGAGCGGTCCGGTGTCAGCAATCCCTACCTGAGCCAGGTGGAGCGCGGATTGCGAAAGCCGTCCGCCGACGTACTGCGCCAGATCGCCAAAGCGCTGCGGGTTTCCGCTGAGGTTCTCTATGTGCAGGCCGGGATTCTCGAGCCCCGCGACGCCAGCCAGGTGCGGGACGCGATCGTCACCGACGCGGCCATCACCGAGTCGCAGAAGCAGGCTTTGCTGGATGCATACGCCTCGTTCGTTCAGCAGAACGAAGCCGACCTGGCCTAGCCAACCGAGATCGGTGGGCCGCGACGAACCACTCACAACTTCCCGCCGACCCGACCAACCAGGAGGTTCCAGCAAGCCGCGTGACCGACGTCAATCCGCGGGTCTTGACCACCTCCCCAGCAGGAGCCGCCGCTTGCGCCAACTTCCAAATCAAAACTCAATGCTCTGATATCGCAACAGTGAAAGGAATTAGCAATGGCTGAGAACACCAACAACATCGAAGACCTCCGCGCCCCGCTGCTCGCCGCGCTCGGTGCGGCCGACCTGGCGTTGGCCACCGTGAACGACCTGATCGCCAACCTCCGGGACCGTGCCGAGGAGACCCGCACCAACTTGCGGGACCGTGCCGAGGAAACCCGCAGCAACCTGCGCGAGCGCGCCGAGGAGACCCGGACCGACACCCGCAGCCGGGTCGAGGAGAGCCGCGCCCGCCTGTCCAAGCTGCAGGAGGACCTGCCCGAGCAGCTGACCGAGCTGCGTGACCGCTTCACCGCCGAAGAGCTGCGTAAGGCAGCCGAGGGCTACCTGGAAGCCGCCACGACCCGCTACAACGAGCTGGTCGAGCGTGGCGAGGCAGCGCTGGGCCGGCTGCGCAGCCAGTCCGCCTTCGAGGACGCCTCCGCGCGGGCCGAGGGTTACGTGGACCAGGCGGTCGAGCTGACCCAGGAGGCGCTGGGCACCGTGGCGACCCAGACCCGCGCGGTCGGCGAGCGGGCCGCCAAGCTGGTCGGCATCGAGCTGCCCAAGAAGGCCGAAGAGGCTGCCGCCCCGGTGAAGAAGGCCGCGCCGGCCAAGAAGGCTCCCGCCAAGAAGGCCGTTCCGGCCAAGAAGGCTCCCGCCAAGAAGGCCCCGGCCAAGAAGGTCACCCAGAAGTAGTCCGTCCGGGAACCGCACGAACAACTCGACTCCGAGTCGCCCTCGCCTGGGGTGACTCGGAGTCGACGTTTTCCAGGCACCCCGCATAGGCTGGTGGACGTGCACATGGTGAACCTCATCCTGATCGTTCTGAGTATCGCTGTCGCCCTGACCGCGGTTTATGCCTTTGTGCACGCGGCTTTGCAGAGGTCGGACGCTTATATCGCCGCCGAGAAGCTGACCAAGCCGGTGTGGTTGGTGATCCTTGGCCTCAGTGCGCTGCTCAGCTATTTCCTGGGCATCATGGGGACGGTGCTGGCCGCGGTCGCCACCGGCGTCTACCTGGCCGACGTGCGGCCCAAGCTGCTCGAAGTGCAGGGCAAGTCGCACTAGCGGATGAAAATCCTGATCGTCGCGCCGGCGGCGGCGCTGCTGTCGCTGACCGGCGCGGGTCCCGCGGGCGCCGCACCGGTGAATCCGCCGCCCTACATCGACCACACCGAATGGGTGTCCTGGGGACCTGCCAGCCTGCGCGTCTATCCGACGCCGTCGGGTCGTGCCGCGGCCCGCGCCTCGGATCTGCCAGCCGCCGGTCAGGCCTGGGCAGAGGTGCTGGCGCGCTCGCCGCAGGCCGACACCCCCGGGATGCGCGCCCAGTTCGACTGCCACTGGCAGTTCGCCGAACTCGCCCGGCCCGGCAAGACCAGCTGGAATCTGGAGCCGTGGCGACCGGTGGTCGACGACGCGGCCATGGTCGCGGCGGCGTGCAATCCCGGCGGACAGGAGGAACCGTTCTGATGCCCAGCCCGCCGACCCGCAGCCAGCTCGCTGCACTGGTGGACCACACCCTGCTCAAACCCGAGGCGACCCCCGCCGACGTCGCCGCGCTCGTCGCAGAAGGCGCCGAGCTGGGCGTCTACGCCGTGTGCGTCTCCCCGACGTTGGTGCCGGCTGCGGTGCGCGCCGGCGGCGTGCGAGTCGCCGCGGTGGCCGGCTTCCCGTCGGGCAAGCATCTGGGCGCAGTCAAGGCGCAGGAGGCGGTCGCAGCCCTGGACGCCGGCGCCACCGAGATCGACATGGTCATCGACGTCGGTGCGGCCCTGACCGGCGACTTCGATGCGGTGCGTGCCGATATCGCGACCGTGCGGGCGGCCGCCGTCGACGCCGTGCTGAAGGTGATCGTGGAATCGGCCGTGCTGCTGGGCAGCGCGGACGAGGGCGCGTTGACGGCCGTCTGCCGGGCGGCCGAAGATGCCGGCGCCGACTTCGTCAAAACGTCGACCGGGTTCCATCCGGCCGGCGGGGCGACGGTGCGTGCCGTCGAGGTGATGAGCGCCGCGGTCGGCGGGCGCCTCGGAGTCAAGGCCAGCGGCGGCATCCGCACCGCCGCCGACGCGATTGCGCTGCTCGACGCCGGCGCCACCCGCCTCGGGCTGTCCGGCACCCGGGCGGTGCTCGACGGGCTGGATTAACTCACAGGTCGGCGAAGCAGGGATCGGTCTCGCCGGCGGGAATGGTGGCGTTGCGCGACGAAAAGTGGACGATCACGCCGCTGTCGGTGACGTCCACACTGTCGGCCTTGATTCCCAGCGGAAGTTTCGTGGTGAAGTCGGACGTGTATTCGTCGAGCGATGATTGCACCGACTCTTTGGGCAGCTTGAAGCCCAGCGCATTGAAACTTACGATGTCCAGTTTCAACCCGCCGTTGGACACCGTCGGCTTGGCGACGATGTCGTTGAGGGTGCCCTTCAATTCGACCGTTTTGTCGTTGGGATGAGTGGTCACGCTGCGGGTGACGAACTCGCCCACCGCCGGGATCGCGTTCTGCACCGTTTCCTTGATGCCCTCGGAGGTCCAGGTGACGGTGGCGTCGATCGCGCCGATGGTGCCCTTGGAATCGGGCGTGCTGTCGAGCTTGACGTCTCTGATGTCGATCTGCAGCTTCATGCCCTTGGCATCTTTGATCTGGTTGCCGGCCGTCTCGATCGAGATGTTGGTGTAGTGGTCGGTGAGCACCTGCCAGGTGACCAGCGGGGTCACTCCGAACGACGCGGTGGCCTGGTCCTGGACCTTGCAGGCCGTCGCCGCGGCGATCTTGTTGTTCGCTTTGTTACGCACAATCAGTTCGACGAGGATGCCGCCGGCCACCACCAGCGCCAGCACGATGATCAGCACCAGCACGATCGACAGCGGGTCGCGCAACGACCGCTTCTTCTTTTTGACCTCGGCCGGCCCGTCCGTCGGGGTGGCGGTCGGGGTCGCCTGGCCGGCCGTCGGACCGGGCGGCTGCGGCCGGTTGAGCCGGCGCGTACTGGCGTTGCCCAGCGCGAAGTTCTCGGTCGGCTGCGACGACGGTGGGGGATTCTGCGGTCCGCCGCGAGGATCGCCGGACTGCGGCCTCCCGCCGTAGGGGCTGCCCGGTGCCGGGGGTCGGCCGAGCGGTCCCTGGTCGCCCGGACGCGCCCAACCCGACGGGCCGTCGTTGCGTGGTCCCTGCGGAGTCGTCACTCCCGAGATTCTGCCCTATCGAGGGCCGCAAAGTCTGCCCGGTTGTGCAGGACAGCGATCTTCTCCCGGGCCGTGGCCACCGTGTCGAGATCGAGGTCGGCGACCAGCAGTTCCGGTTCGGCGCCCGCCGAGGCCACCACCGCGCCGAACGGAGAGGCCACCAGGCTGCCGCCGACGCCGGTCGGGGCGCCCGAACCGCCGGCGCCGTCACCCGGGTCGGCCTGGCCGGCGGCGGCGATATAACAGGTCGAATCCACCGCGCGGGCCCGCGTCAGCAGCGTCCACTGCTCGAGTTTGCCCGGGCCCGATCCCCAGGACGCGCACACCACGATCAGCTGGGCGCCGCGGTCGGCAAGGTCGGTGTAGAGCGCCGGAAACCGGACGTCGTAGCACGTCGTCAAACCCACGCCGACGCCGTCGACGGTGATCACCACCGGTTGCTGGCCGGGCGCGACGGTGCGTGATTCGGTGAAGCCGAACGCGTCGTAAAGGTGGATTTTGTCGTAGCGGGCGTCGGTGCCCGGCCCGGCCGCGATCAGTGTGTTCGTCACCCTGCCGTCGCCGGACGGGGCGAACATCCCGGCGACCACGGTGATGCCGGCGCTCGCCGCGATCTGGCGGACCCCGTCGGCCCAGGGGCCGTCCAGCGGCTCGGCGACCGGTTTCAGTGACACCCCGAACCGGCACATGGTCGCCTCGGGGAACACCACCAGCGCCGCGCCCGCCTCGGCGGCCCGCTCGGTGTACTCGCGCACCAGCTGCAGATTCTCCGTCGGGTCGGTGCCGCTGAGAATTTGGGCCAGTGCGATGCGCATGGCCGCGAGTTTAGTTCCGGGCGCCCGGCGGGCGACTACGCGCTTTTCGCGATCCAATCCGTGGTGTAGCGCTGCTCGATATTGATCAGCTCCGCCAACTGGGTGCCGATCAGCCGCTCCAGCTTGCCGCCGATCAACGGCACCCGCACCTGCATGGACAACTGCACGGACATGCGGGAGCCGCGGGTGTCGGGGGCGGGCGCCAGGACCGCCGTGCCCCACACGTTCACCGGGGCGCCGACCACCAGGGCCGCGATCGACGCGGTGGCGACCCGGTTGTTGATCGGAGTCCACGTCTCCTCGCGCCGCACCGACAGATCGCCCCGAAGCAGCTGTGTGATCAGGGCGGGCAGGTTCTCGTTCAGCACCGTCTGCACCGTGACCACCTCGATGGTGCCGGTGTCGCCGGACTCCCCGCCGATCCGCAGGGATTCCAGGGTGGCGATGTCGACCGGCGTTTCAGCCAGCCGGCCCAGCCAGTAGGCCTCCTGGTAGAAGGCCCGGTGAACTTCTTCGACGCTGCCCTCGTAGTCGGCCGACATGTCGAATGAACGCGGCATAGCTGCCCAGGCTACCGTTACCAGCGATGAATTCGGCCGATTCCGGTGCGCTGTTCGCCGGTGCGCGCGTCGCCGAATCGGTCCCGCTGGCGCCGCTGACCACCTTGCGGGTGGGGCCGGTGGCGCGGCGCGTCATCACCTGCGTCAGCAGCGATCAGGTCATCGCGGTACTGCACCGGCTCGACACGTCGGGCGGCGGTCCGGTGCTGGTGCTTGCCGGCGGTTCCAATGTGGTGATCGGCGACGCGGTCGCCGACCTGACCGTGGTGCGGCTGGCCAACGACGGCGTTGTCGTCGACGGGCACCTGGTTCGCGCGCAGGCCGGCGCGGTGTGGGATGACGTGGTGCGGCGATCCATCAAGGCAGGTCTGGGGGGGTTGGAATGCCTGTCGGGCATCCCGGGCTCGGCGGGGGCCACCCCGGTACAGAACGTCGGCGCGTACGGGGTGGAGGTGTCCGACACGATCACCCGGGTCCGGCTGCTGGATCGCGGCAGCGGCGAGGCCCGCTGGGTACCTGCCGATGAACTCGGATTCGGCTACCGCAGCAGCGTGCTCAAGCGCGCCGACGGCCTCGACGTGCCGGCGGTGGTCCTGGAGGTGGAGTTCGCGCTCGATCCCGCGGGACGCAGCGCGCCGTTGCGGTACGGGGAGCTGATTGCGGCCCTGCGCACCCAGCCCGGCGAACGCGGCGATCCGCCGGCGGTCCGTGCCGCGGTGCTGGCGCTGCGCGCCCGCAAAGGCATGGTGCTCGACGCGGCCGATCACGACACCTGGAGCGTGGGGTCGTTCTTCACCAATCCGGTGGTCGAGCCGCGGGACTACGCACGGCTGGCCGCTGCGAGCGACACCCCGGTGCCGCACTATCCGGCGCCGGACGGCGTGAAGCTGGCCGCGGGTTGGCTGGTTGAGCAGGCCGGATTCAGCAAAGGCTATCCGGGGGCCGAAGCGCCGTGCCGGCTCTCCACCAAGCATGCGTTGGCGTTGACCAACCGGGGCGGCGCCACCGCGGAAGACGTGATGGTAGTGGCCCGCGCCGTTCGGGACGGGGTGCGTGATGTGTTTGGTATCACACTGAAACCCGAACCTGTCCTGGTCGGTTGCGTTTTGTAACTGCTACTTTCGTGCACAGTTCCCCCGCCGCGCGTTGTT
The DNA here is from genome assembly GCF_059813065.1 of Mycobacterium sp. NGS24. NCBI lineage: Bacteria > Bacillati > Actinomycetota > Actinomycetes > Mycobacteriales > Mycobacteriaceae > Mycobacterium > Mycobacterium sp. NGS24. The sequence continues at coordinate 34,044 of NZ_JCALDW010000019.1, read as the reverse complement.
GCGGTGGGGCCACCGGTGTTTCGCCCGGTATCTTTGGATCTCGTGACGTCGTCCAGCAACCCCGCCAAGCCGGGGCCGATCAATCGCCGCATGGCGTTGGCGGCCCTCGGGCTCGGCGTGCTGGCGCCCAGCGCGCTGGCAGCCTGCGGGGGCAAGGTCACCAATCCTCAGGCCGAGCGCAAGGCGCCGCCGTCGGCGCGGCTGAACTTCCAGCCCGCTGATGCCGCGCAGGACGTGGTGCCGGTCGCACCGATCAGCGTGCAGGTCAGTGACGGTTGGTTTCAGCGGGTGGCGCTGACGAACTCGGCCGGTAAGCCGGTCGCCGGCACCTTCAACCAGGACCGCACCGTCTTCATGACCACCGAGCCGCTGGGTTACGACTCCTCCTACTCCTGGACCGGCTCGGCGGTCGGCCACGACGGCAAGGCGGTCCCGGTGTCGGGCAAGTTCACCACCGTGTCGCCGAAGAAGAAGATCGACGGCGGATTCCAGCTCGCCGACGGGCAGACCGTCGGCATCGCGGCGCCGGTGATCATCCAGTTCGACGCGCCCATCAGCGACAAGGCCACCGTCGAGCGCGCCCTGAAGGTGACCACCAATCCGCCGGTCGAAGGCAGCTGGGCATGGCTGCCCGACGAGGCCAAGGGCGCTCGCGTGCACTACCGGCCGCGTGAGTACTACCCGGCGGGCACCACGGTCAACGTCGAGGCAAAGCTCTACGGCCTGCCGTTCGGCGACGGCGCGTACGGCGCCCAGGACTTCTCGTTGAACATCCAGATCGGACGCCGCCAGGTGGTCAAGGCCGAGGTGTCCTCGCACCGTATCCAGGTGGTCACCGACGCCGGCGTCATCATGGATTTCCCGTGCAGCTACGGCGAGGCGGACAAGGCCCGCAACGTCACCCGCAACGGCATCCACGTCGTGACCGAGAAGTACGCCGACTTCTATATGTCCAACCCGGCCGCCGGCTACAGCAACGTGCACGAGCGGTGGGCGGTGCGGATCTCCAACAACGGCGAGTTCATCCACGCCAACCCGTCCAGCGCCGGCGCGCAGGGCAACAGCAACGTCACCAACGGCTGCATCAACCTGTCGACGTCGGACGCCGCCGAGTATTTCCCGACGGCGATGTACGGCGACCCGGTCGAGGTCACCGGCAGCTCGATCCAGCTTTCCTACGCCGACGGCGACATCTGGGACTGGGCTGTGGACTGGGACACCTGGGTGGGCATGTCGGCGCTGCCGCCGCCGGCAGCGCGTCCGCCGGGCTCCCAGATCCCGGTCACCGCACCCGCCACGCCGTCCACCGCGCCCAGCCTGTCGGGCACGCCGACGACGACGACTACGACGACATCGCCTAGCTCTGGGCCTGGTGGTTGAACCTCCGGGTGGCACTGGCCTGGTCGCGCGGCCGGATAATGATCTGATCCAGGTTGACGTGTGCGGGTCGCGACGCGACGAACCCGATGACCTCGGCGACGTCGGCGGCCACCAGCGGGGTCATGCCGGCGTAGACGGCGTCGGCGCGGTCCTGATCCCCGTCGAACCGGACCAGCGAAAACTCGGTTTCCACCGCACCGGGGGCGATCTCGGTCAGTCGCACCGGTTTGCCCAGCAGTTCGCCGCGCAGCGTGCGGTGCAGCGCCCCTTGGGCGTGTTTGGCGGCGGTGTAACCGGCGCCGCCGTCGTAAATCTCAAGTGCGGCAATCGAAGTCACGGTGACGATCAGGCCGTCGCCGGACTCGATGAGTTTGGGTAACAGAGCGCGGATCAACCGTAACGTGCCCAGCACGTTGGTCTCCCACATCCAGCGCCAGTGCTCCAGGTCGGCCTCGGCCACCGGCGCCAGCCCCTTGGCGCCGCCGGCATTGTTGACCAGCACGTCCACTCGGTCCAGGCCCCGGGCCAGCGCCGCGACGTCGGCGTCGCGTGTGACGTCCGCCACCACGGCGGTGCCGCCGAGTTCGGCGGCCAGGGCATGCACGCGATCTGCCCGGCGTGCCACCGGCACTACGTGAAAGCCTTGTGCGGCAAGGGTTCTGGTGGTGGCCTCGCCGATTCCGGAGCTGGCTCCGGTGATCACCGCGACGCGCTGGCCTGGGTCGGGGACAGTCATCGAGACAACTCTAATAAACGGTGCTAAGTTTTCGGTGTGCACCAAAGCGTCTTGTTCCGCACCGCGGCCGCGTGTTTCTACGCGGGCGCGTGTTGTTGTCGCGCAGCTCGCCGCGCCTGAACTGACGCAAGTCACGGGTGTGGCCAGGGACCCGGCCATCGCAACTCGGACAAGGACTGCCAGTGCACTCGACTACTTTCACCCACCAATCCCATCGCCGCGGGCGTATCGCCGGCCCGGCCGGACCGCTGCGCTCGTATCGTCAGGTGGTGCCCCCAGCGCTGCACCTGTCCGACTCCGCGGCGGCGTCGGTGTTCCGGGCGGTGCGACTGCGCGGACCGGTCGGCCGCGACGTCATCGCCAACGTCACCTCGCTGAGCATCGCCACGGTGAACCGCCAGGTGATCGCGCTGCTGGACGCCGGGCTGCTACGGGAACGCGCCGACCTGGCCGTGTCCGGGGCGATCGGACGTCCGCGGGTGCCGGTGGAGGTCAACCACGAGCCGTTCGTGACGTTGGGCATCCACATCGGTGCCCGGACCACCAGCATCGTGGCCACCGATCTGTTCGGCCGCACCCTGGACACCGTCGAGACCCCCACCCCGCTCAGCGCCGCCGGCCCCGCTCTCACCACGCTGGCGCACAGCGCCCGCCGCTATCTGCAGCGTTGGCACCGTCGTCGGGCCCTGTGGGTCGGTGTGGCGATCGGCGGGACCGTCGACAACGCCAGCGGTCTGGTGGACCACCACCGGCTGGGCTGGCGTCAGGCCCCGGTCGGGCCGGTGCTGGCTGACGCGCTGGGACTGCCGGTGTCGGTGGCCTCGCACGTCGACGCCATGGCCGGCGCCGAGCTGCTGCTGGGCATGCGGCGGTTTGCGGCCAACTCCTCGACCAGCCTGTACGTCTACGCCCGGGAGACGGTCGGGTACGCGCTGGTCATCGACGGGCGGGTGCACTGCCCCACCAGCGGCCCGGGCACCATCGCGCCGTTGCCGGTGCAATCGGAGTTGCTGGGCGGTTCGGGACAATTGGAGTCCACGGTCAGTGACGAGGCGGTGCTGGCCGCTGCCCGCACGCTGCGAATCCTGCCCGGCGTAGCCCCGGCGAACCGCACCGGCGCCTCCAGCGCCGCGATGGCGGACCTGTTGCGGGTAGCGCGCAACGGCAACCAGCAGGCCCGCGAGCTGCTGGGGGAGCGGGCCAAGGTGCTCGGCGAGGCCGTCGCCCTGCTGCGCGACCTGCTCAATCCCGACGAGGTGGTGGTCGGCGGCCAGGCTTTCACCGAGTACCCCGAGGGCATGGCGCAGGTGGAGGAAGCGTTCGCGGCCCGGTCGGTGCTCGCCCCGCGCGACATCCGCGTCACCGCGTTCGGCAACCGGGTGCAGGAAGCGGGGGCGGGAATCGTGTCGCTGGACGGGCTCTACGCCGACCCGCTGGGCGCGATGCGCAGGTCGGGGGCCTTGACCACCCAGTTGCCGGACGCCGAGCCCGAGGCGATCGCCAAGTAGCGCCACCGGGTCCGGGCGATCGCGTCCTGTAAAGATGAAGGGGTGCGGTACCCAGTTGTTCGCGACGACGAGAGCGCGCTGACCCGCGTCGCCCTGCTGGCGGTGCACACCTCGCCGCTGGCCCAGCCGGGCACCGGCGACGCCGGTGGGATGAACGTCTACGTACTGCAGACCGCGTTGCACCTGGCCCGCCGCGGCGTCGAGGTGGAGATCTTCACCAGGGCCACCGCGTCCGCGGACCCGCCGATCGTGCGGGTGGAACCGGGGGTGCTGGTGCGCAACGTGGTGGCCGGGCCGTTCGAAGGGCTGGACAAGTACGACCTGCCGACCCAGCTGTGTGCATTCGCCGCCGGGGTGTTGCGCGCCGAGGCTGCCCACGAACCGGGTTACTACGACCTGGTGCATTCGCACTACTGGCTGTCCGGTCAGGTCGGTTGGCTGGCGCGCGACCGCTGGGCCGTTCCGCTGGTGCACACCGCGCACACCCTGGCCGCGGTCAAGAACGCCGCGCTGGCCGACGGCGACGCGGCCGAGCCGCCGTTGCGGACGGTGGGTGAGCAGCAGGTCGTGGACGAGGCGGACCGGCTCATCGTGAATACCGATGATGAAGCGCGCCAACTGATTTCACTGCACCATGCCGATCCGGCACGCATCGACGTGGTGCACCCCGGGGTCGATCTGGAGGTGTTCCGGCCGGGTGACCGGGCGGCGGCCCGCAGCGCCCTCGGGCTCGCGCCGCACGAGCCGGTGGTGGCCTTCGTCGGGCGTATCCAGCCGTTGAAGGCCCCCGACATCGTGTTGCGGGCGGCGGCGCGGCTGCCGGGGGTGCGCATCGTGGTCGCCGGTGGACCGTCGGGCAGCGGCCTGGCGTCACCGGACGGTTTGGCGCGACTGGCCGGCGAACTGGGTATCGCCCAGCGGGTGACGTTCCTGCCGCCGCAGTCCCGCACGGATCTGGCCCGGTTGTTCCACGCCGCGGATCTCGTTGCGATACCCAGTTATTCGGAATCCTTCGGGTTGGTCGCGATCGAGGCCCAGGCCTGCGGCACGCCGGTGGTGGCGGCCGCGGTCGGCGGACTGCCGGTCGCGGTGCGCGACGGCATCACCGGCACCCTGGTGTCCGGCCACGACGTCGGGCAGTGGGCTGATGCCATCGATCACCTGCTGCGGATCGGTGCCGGCCCGCAGGGGTGGGCGATGAGCCGGGCCGCGGTCCAGCACGCGGGCACGTTCTCCTGGGAGCACACCACCGACGCGTTGCTGCGGAGCTACCGGCGTGCGATCGGCGGCTTCACCGCCGAGCGTCAGCGTCGGCGCCGCGATCTGGTTGCCAAGCGCAGGCCGCGGCGCTGGACGGCCCGCCGCGGGGTGGGCGCATGACCGCGCAGGTGCAGCGGCTGATCGAGGATGCGTTGCAGGCCAGCGATCTGACGTACTCGGCGCACGCCGGCGCGCACGGCGGGCTGCCCGGGCTCATCGTGGAACTCCCCGGCGAGCGCAGGCTCAAGACCAACACCATCCTGAGCATCGGCGAGCATTCGGTGCGGGTCGAGGCCTTCGTGTGCCGCAAGCCCGACGAAAACCACGAGGGTGTCTACCGGTTCCTGCTCAAGCGCAACCGTCGGCTCTACGGCGTCGCCTACACGATCGACAATGTCGGCGACATCTACCTGGTCGGTCGGATGTCGCTGGCGTCGGTCGACGCCGACGAGATCGACCGGGTGCTCGGACAGGTGCTGGAGGCGGTGGATTCGGACTTCAACACGTTGCTGGAGTTGGGTTTTCGCACGTCGATCCAGAAAGAATGGGAGTGGCGGGTCTCGCGCGGGGAGTCGCTGAAGAACCTTAAGGCGTTCGCGCACCTGATCGACGACGACGCGTGAGAGACTTTGCGGCATGGGAGACACTGCCACTCTGGTGCTGCTGCGGCACGGCGAGAGCGAATGGAATGCCCGCAACCTGTTCACCGGCTGGGTTGACGTCGGGCTGACCGAGAAGGGCCGGGCCGAGGCGGTCCGCGGCGGCGAGCTGCTGGCCGAACAGGACCTGCTGCCCGACGTGCTCTACACCTCGTTGTTGCGCCGCGCGATCAGCACCGCGCACCTGGCCCTGGACGCGGCCGACCGGCTGTGGATCCCGGTGCATCGCAGCTGGCGGCTCAACGAACGCCATTACGGGGCGCTGCAGGGGCTGGACAAGGCCAAGACGAAAGAGAAGTACGGCGAGGAGCAGTTCATGGCGTGGCGGCGCAGCTACGACACCCCGCCGCCGGAGATCGAGAGGGGCAGCGAGTTCAGCCAGGACGCCGACCCGCGCTACGCCAACATCGGTGGCGGGCCGCTGACCGAGTGCCTGGCCGACGTCGTCGACCGGTTTCTGCCGTACTTCACCGACGTGATCGTCCCGGACCTGCGGACCGGCAAGACGGTGCTGATCGCCGCGCACGGCAACTCGCTGCGGGCCCTGGTCAAGTACCTGGATCAGATGTCCGACGAGGACGTGGTCGGATTGAACATCCCGACCGGCGTTCCGTTGCGTTACGACCTGGACGCCGACCTGCGGCCGACGGTTGCCGGCGGCACCTACCTGGATCCCGAAGCGGCCGAGGCCGGTGCCGCCGCGGTGGCCGGTCAGGGTGCGTCGAAGGGCTGAATCCGGCCGGTAAAGAACAGCTTGCTGAACATCGCGTAAACGCGAGCGGAACACCTGCGCCGAAGCATGTGACTTGTCTGGTTTTAGCCGCGCTCCGCTAGGGCGCCGTTCACCTGATTTGTAGGATTTGGGCTGTGACTGTGTTCTCGGCACTGTTGCTGGCCGGGGTCTTGTCCGCGCTGGCCCTGGCCGTCGGTGTCGCGGTCGGCTTCCGGCTGGCGCGGCGGGTGCGGCAGCCCAGCCAGCAGCCCGCCGAGTGGACGGGTATCACCGTCGCGCAGATGCTGCAGCGAATCGTGGCACTGATGCCGATGGGTGCTGCGGTGGTGGATACCCACCGCGACGTCGTCTATCTGAACGACCGGGCCCGCGAGCTCGGTCTGGTCCGCGACCGCCAGCTCGACGACGACGCCTGGAAGGCCGCCAAGCAGGCCCTGGGTGGCGATGACGTCGAATTCGACTTGGCCACCGACAAGCGCGCAGGTGCCAAGTCCGGACTGTGCGTGCACGGCCACGCCCGGTTGCTCAGCGAGCAGGACCGCCGCTTCGCGGTGGTCTTCGTGCTGGACCAGTCCGACTACGCCCGGATGGAGGCCACCCGGCGGGACTTCGTCGCCAACGTCAGCCACGAACTCAAGACGCCGGTCGGAGCCATGACCCTGCTCGCCGAGGCGCTGCTGGCGTCCGCGGACGACACCGAGACGGTCCGACGGTTTGCCGAAAAGGTGCTCATCGAGGCCAACCGGCTGGGTGACATGGTCGCCGAACTGATCGAGCTGTCCCGGCTGCAGGGTGCCGAGCGACTGACGAACGAGACCGACGTCGACATCGATGCCGTTGTCTCCGAGGCGATCTCACGCCACAAGGTGGCCGCCGACAACGCCGACATCGAAGTTCGCACCGACGCGGCCAGTGGGCTGCAGGTGGTGGGGGACCAGACGCTGCTGGTGACCGCGCTGGCCAATCTGGTGTCCAATGCGATCGCCTATTCGCCGCGGGGGTCGCTGGTCTCGATCAGTCGCCGCCGGCGCGGTGACAACGTCGAGATCGCGGTCACCGACCGGGGCATCGGGATCGCGCTGGAGGATCAGGAGCGGGTTTTCGAGCGGTTCTTCCGTGGCGACAAAGCGCGGTCGCGCGCCACCGGGGGGAGCGGGCTGGGACTTGCCATTGTCAAGCACGTCGCAGCCAACCACGGCGGCAGCATCGGCGTCTGGAGCAAGCCGGGGACCGGATCGACATTCACGCTGTCGATCCCGGCGTCCGAATCCGCTGCGGTGAACACCCAGGACAAGGTGAAGCCGCTGGGCCGGGACCTGAGGCCGGGCAGAGCACAACGAGAGGAAGAGCTGAGTCGATGACCCGCGGTTACGACCATGCAGTGGGAAGCGATGAAGGAGAGTGGCGCAAATGACGAGCGTGCTGATCGTGGAAGACGAGGAATCGCTGGCCGATCCGCTGGCCTTCCTGCTGCGCAAAGAGGGTTTCGAGGCCACCGTGGTGACCGACGGACCCTCGGCGCTGGCCGAGTTCGACCGGACCGGTGCCGACATCGTGCTACTGGACCTGATGCTGCCGGGCATGTCCGGGACCGACGTCTGCAAGCAGCTGCGGGCCCGCTCCGGGGTGCCGGTGATCATGGTGACCGCGCGCGACAGTGAGATCGACAAGGTGGTCGGTCTGGAGCTCGGCGCCGACGACTACGTGACCAAGCCCTACTCGGCGCGCGAGCTGATCGCCCGGATCCGGGCGGTGCTGCGCCGGGGTGGCGACGACGACTCCGAGATCAGCGACGGGGTGCTGGAGTCCGGCCCGGTCCGGATGGACGTCGAACGGCACGTCGTGTCGGTCAACGGGGACACGATCACGTTGCCGCTCAAGGAGTTCGACCTGCTGGAGTACCTGATGCGCAACAGCGGGCGGGTGCTGACCCGCGGCCAGCTGATCGACCGGGTCTGGGGCGCGGATTACGTTGGCGACACCAAGACTCTCGACGTGCACGTCAAGCGGTTGCGGTCCAAGATCGAGTCCGATCCGGCCAACCCGGTGCATCTGGTGACGGTGCGGGGGCTGGGCTACAAGCTCGAGGGGTGATCCGGCGGCCGGTATCGGCCGTGTTCGGTGACGACGGCGGAGATCAGCTCGGCCGGGGTCACGTCGAAAGCCGGATTGAAAACGTCGGCGTCCGGCGGGGTGATGGCGGCGCCGCCGAACATGCGCAGTTCTTCGGGCGCGCGTTCCTCGATGGCGATCTCGGCCCCGCTGGCCAGCGCGGTGTCGACGGTGGACGAGGGGGCGACCACGATCAGCGGCACCCGATGATGGTGCGCCACGACGGCTAAGCCGTAGGTGCCGATTTTGTTGGCGACGTCGCCGTTGGCCGCGATCCGATCGGCGCCGACGAGCACACAGTCCACCAGGCCCCGTGCCATCGCCGCGGCCGCGGCGCCGTCGGGTTGCACCCGGTAGGGCACGCCGGCCTGGGCCAGCTCCCAGGCGGTGAGGCGGCCGCCCTGCAGCAGCGGGCGTGTCTCGTCGACCAGCACCGACTCGACCAGGCCCCGTTCGTGCAGGTGCCAGACGACGCCCAGCGCGCTGCCCCAGGCCACGGTCGCGAGATGGCCGGCATTGCAGTGGCTGAGTAGCCGCAACGGCCGCCGCGGGCATACCTCGAGCAGGATCTGCGCGGCGTGGGCCGATGCGGCGCGGTTGAGACGTTCGTCCTCGTCGAGGATCTCCAGCGCTTCGGCCAGCACGGCCGCGCCGCCCTGGTCGAGTTTGGCGAGGGCCCGGGCGACACCCCAGCTGAGGTTGACGGCGGTCGGCCGGGCCGTGGCGACCCGTCGGGCCGCGACCGGAACGTCACCCCCTTCGCGGGCAGCGAGCACAACGCCGAGGGCCCCCGCCGCGCCGAGTGCCGGCGCTCCCCGCACCGCCAGCCGGCGGATCGCGTCGATCAGCTCGTCGACACTGGTCAGCCGCAACACCCGGTAGTCGGTCGGCAGGGCGGTCTGGTCGATGATCGTGACGGCATCGCCGTCCCAGTCGATGGTCCTGCGCATCAGCCGACCCTAGCGTCCGGTCAACGTCCAACGATCTGATCGGCCACCGCCAGCGCGAGCGCCATGATCGACACCTGCGGGTTGACCTCAGGGCAGCTGGGCAGGATCGAGGCGTCGGCCACCCACACGCCGTGCACGCCGCGTAGTCGGCCGGCGGGATCGACCGGGCAGAGCTGATCGTCGGCGCCGGCGGCCGCGGTCCCGGTCGGGTGAAACGCGGACAGGTGCAGACTGCCGGGATCGGCCCCGGCCAGCACCTGCTGCAGCTCGGCTGCCGAGGACACCGTCATGGCGCCGGGCAGGCCGGTGAGCACTTCGACGGCGCCGGCAGCGAACAGCAGGCGACCGATCGCGGTCAGCGCCACCCGCAACTTGGCGACATCGGCCGGCGCGATGTCGTAGCGCACCAGCGTCTGGCCGCGCACCGAGTGCACCGAGCCGACGCCCCGGTCGGCCACCAGCGCACCGAAGGTGGCGATCTGCGGTGCCCGGTCCAGCCAGTGCAGCAACTGGGCGCCGAAGCCGGGGAAGACGATCGACCCCATTCCCGGCGGCGTGGACGTCGCCTCGATCAGCACGCCGTCGGACTCGTGGAATTCATGCACGGCCGCGCTCTGCAGCACACCGCGCCAGGCGTAGACGTCGTCCTCGAAGCGGCCGGCGAGCAACGTCGCGGGATGCAGTGCGAGGTTGCGGCCCAGTCGCGGATGTCCGCCGATCCCACTGCGCTGCAACAACATTGGTGTCTCGGTCGCGCCGGCGGCGATCACGACGGTGGCGGCGAGGACGTCGATCGCGGTGCCATCGGGACGACGTGCACGGACGCCCCGGGCCCGTCCGTTCCGGTGCAGCACCCGTTCGGCGCGCGCGTGGGAGACGATCCGTGCCCCGGCTGCACACGCCTGCGGCAGGGCGTTGAGGTGGACGCCGAACTTCGCGTTGTGCGGGCAGCCGATCGCGCACTGGCAGCAGCCCCCGCAACCCGGCGCGTTGCGGGGGATCGGTGCCGCCCGCCAACCCAGCGTGTCGGCGGCGTCCAGCAGAAGATCGCCGTTGCGGCCCAACATATTTCGTGGTGACGGAGCCACCTGCAGGGTGCGCTCCACCTCGTCGAGGTAGCCGGCCAACCGGTCGGGGTCGGCCAGGCCGAGACCGAATTCGTCGCACCAGCGCCGCTGCACCGCGACCGGTGGGCGAAAGCAGGTGCCGGAATTGACCACGGTGGTACCGCCTACCGCGCGGCCCATCGGCAGCACCACCGAGGGGCGACCCAGCGCGATGGTGGCCCCGGCGCCGCGGTACAGGCCGGCGTAGCGGTCGATCGGGTGGGTGGTGCGGAATTCCTCCACCGTCCAGCGGCGTCCCTCCTCGAGCACCACCACCTCGAGGCCGGCACGGGCCAGCGTGCGGGCCGTCATCGCGCCACCGGCGCCGGAGCCGACGATCACCACGTCGGCGGTGACAACGGAGGCGCTCTCGGTGGCCGGGGTGACAGCCAGCGGCGCATCCGGGCGCACCGCGCCTTCGTGCTGGGCGCGGGACAGCAGTTCGGCCGCGTAGCTGTCGGCACCGTTGGCCAACAGGCCGACCACCTTCATGCCCTCGACCGCCGCCCGGACGTCGGCGCCCAGCGCGGCGACGCGGTGCAGCACCCGTTCCCGCTCGGGCGGCCGCAGGCGCGCCAGGGACCGGCCGGTGGTCAGGTAGCTCGCCGCCGCCAGCGACAGCAGCCCGGCCCGTACCGCCAGCCGCGAGGGGCCGGGAAGCTGCGCCAGGTAGCGGTCGACGCGTTCGGCGAACTGCGCCGGCGCAGGGCCGCCGTGCTCCTCGGGCAGCAGCGCAGTGCCGAAGGATGCCGTCGCCCGTGCCGCCAACCGGGGGCTCACGAGCGCGCAGCGACCTGCCGCCCGAGGGCGCGGCCCAGCTTGAGGAAGAACGGATACGTCGCGAAGATGCCGCCGGCAGTGGCGTGCGCGGGCCAGTTCAGCTCGTCGGTGGCAACGTCGAAAAAGCCGCTGTTCCACATGAAGTCGCGTCCGTTGCGGGCGCGGAACGGACGCCACAGGAAGCCCAGTCCGGGCACGTTGTGGTACAGGCCGAATGACCCGGCGAAGAATACGCCGAGCACCGCGGCCTCCACGAGGTCGCGGCGATGCGCGGGAAAGCGGCGTTCGATCAGCACGCCGGAGGCGAACAGCAGCGGTGGGTCCAAGGCGAAACTCATCAGGGTGTCCTCTCATTGACCGGTGGTGCCTGGTCGCCGCGCAACCCGACCTCGGCATGGCCGGTGCCCAGCACCGACCACTGCCGTTCGCCGAGTTCGATGTGGATGTCGGCCTGCTCGGTGTTGGTGCATACGCATCGGCCACCGTCGGGATCGGTGTACTCCAGGCTCACGCAGCGCTGCGGCGGCTGGTCGACCCGGATCAACAGCGCGCGGCCGCCGATCCGCCCCTCCAGCTGCCAATGCCACAGGCCCAGCGTGGTGCGCAGCCGCAGCGAGGGCGAAAGCACTGCCGGCCAGTCTTTTCCGTCGATACGGAAGCGCACGAAAGCCATCGGCGGCAGACGGTTGAGTCCCGGCTTGTGCGACTGTGCGGTGACGACTTCCACGACATCGCCGCCACCGAGGTCGGCGTGGAGCCAGCCCCACCGCTTGGCGTTGCCGTGCCCGTAGATGTGCGCGACGTTGCCGCGCCAGCGGTCCACTCGCGACGTGGTGCCGTCGATGGTCAGGCAACCGGTGAAGTCCGCGGTGGGCGCTGCCACCACCTGGGCGCCGGGTAGCAGTTCGCGTTCCCACAGCAGGCGCGGAAACGTCCACAGCGGCGCCGCGGTGTCCGTCCAGGCGAGCTGCCAACCGATCGAACCCGCTTGGCCGGCAAGCGTTTCCGGCGCCACCAGAGCGCCGGCTGCCGCGAACCACGCGGTGCCGCCGGTGGGTTCGACGGGTGCGGGACCGAACCGCTCGGTGCGCGGTGGGCCTTCGGGCGCGAACCAGGTCACCCAGCCGTGGGCGTACGGACTCCCGTGCGTCGGTGCGACGGTCTCACAGTGCACCCACAGTCCGGCGCGGGTGTCCGGATCGGAGAGGGTGGCGTACCACACCTCCAGTCGCCCCGGGTCGCCCCGCCAGCGCGGGGCCACGGCCGAGCGCATCGCGTCATCCATCACGTGCCTTCCGGTCGGGAACACGCGGCGGTCAAATACGCCGGCGCGGTCCGGTCGCCTTCTATAATTGGTTGAGCCAATGAACCAGTCAAGTCCGATACCCCCGCCGGATCGACAGCGAGTCGATGAGCAGATCGCCGCGTCGATGGCCGACGCGATCCTGGACGGCGTTTTCCCGCCCGGCTCGACCCTGCCGCCGGAGCGCGAACTGGCTGATCAACTCGGGGTCAACCGGACATCCCTGCGGCAGGGTCTGGCCCGGCTGCAGCAAATGGGACTGATCGAGGTCCGGCACGGCAGCGGCAGCGTGGTTCGTGATCCCGAGGGCCTGACCCATCCGGCGGTGGTCGAGGCGCTGGTGCGCAAGCTCGGGCCGGAGTTCCTGGTCGAGTTGCTGGAGATCCGCGGCGCCCTGGGCCCGCTGATCGGCCGGCTGGCGGCGCAGCGCAGCACCACCGCGGATGCCGAGGAACTCACCGCCGCGCTGGACCGGTTACGCGGGGCGGATACGGCCGCCGCCCGGCAGGCGGCCGACCTGGCCTACTTCCAGGTGTTGATCCACAGCACCCGCAACCGCGCGCTGGGTTTGCTGTATCGCTGGGTGGAACAGGCGTTCGGCGGTCGCGAACACGAACTCACCGAGGCCTACGACGATGCCGAGCCGGTGGTCGCCGATCTGCAGGCGATCACCGGCGCAGTGCTGGCGCACGACGCGGATGCCGCCGCGGCGAGCGTGGCGGCCTACCTGAATGCCAGTGCGCTGCGCATGGTCCTGGTCTACACCAGAAGGAACAGCGTCTGACTCGCCGACGCTGTCGCCTACTCGGCGGCCCGCGTCGCCGGGTGCACCGCAACGAGCCCTAATTGGCTGCGGCGCTTGCACATTGCGGCCAACTCGGCGTACGCCTTCTCGCCCAGCAGCTCGGTGAGTTCGTCGGCCAGGCTCTGCCACACCTGCTTGGCCCCGACATGGGCGCCCGGATCGCCGGTGCAGTACCAGTGCAGATCGGCGCCACCGGAGCCCCAGCCGCGCCGGTCGTACTCGGTGATGAAGGTCTTCAGGATCTCGGTGCCGTCCGGCCGGGTCACCCACTCCTGGCTGCGCCGGATCGGCAGCTGCCAGCACACGTCGGGTTTCATCGTCAACGGTGGGACCCCCAGCTTGAGGGCTTTGCTGTGTAGCGCGCAGCCGACACCACCGGCGAAGCCGGGCCGGTTCAGGAACACGCACGCGTCCTTGTGCTTGCGGGTGCGGTACTGCGGCTCGCCCTCGTGCTCGTCGAGCTCCAGGTAACCCTTGCGGCCCAGGCCCTTGTCGCGGAACTGCCAGTCGTCCTTGGTCAGCTTGCGTACCGCGTCGTCCAACCGGGCGCGGTCGTCGTCGTCGGACAGGAACGCCCCGTGCGAGCAACACCCGTCGTCCGGGCGGCCGGCAACGGTGCCGTGGCAGGCCGGCGTGCCGAACACGCACGTCCAGCGCGACAGCAGCCAGGTGAAGTCGGCCGCGATCAGGTGCTCGGGATCGTCGGGGTCGTAGAACTCCACCCACTCCCGGGCGAAGTCCAGTTCGACCTCCTGTCCCGGTCGCGAGTTAGCCACGGGTGCAACATTAGTCCTCCGGCCGGCCGGCGACCGGCTCCCGCGCGCAGCGCGATAGCACGGGTCGACAGGCGAGTGCCTGGTCAGCCCCGCTAGTTTTGATTCCGTGCGATTGGGCGTGCTGGACGTGGGTAGCAACACGGTCCATCTACTGGTGGTCGATGCGCATCGGGGCGGGTGTCCGGCCCCGATGAGTTCGACCAAGGCCACGCTGCGGCTGGCCGAGGCGACCGACAGTTCGGGCAAGATCACCAAGCGCGGCGCCGACAAGCTGATCGCCACGGTCGAGGAGTTCGCCAAGATCGCGGTCAGCTCCGGTTGTGCCGAGTTGATGGCCTTCGCCACCTCCGCGGTCCGCGACGCCGAGAATTCCGACGACGTGCTGGCCCGGGTACGCAAGGAAGCCGGGGTCGAGCTGCAGGTGCTGCGCGGGGTCGACGAGTCCCGGTTGACCTTCCTGGCGGTGCGGCGCTGGTTCGGCTGGAGCGCGGGACGCATCATCAACCTCGATATCGGCGGCGGCTCGCTGGAAGTGTCCAGCGGCGTCGACGAGGAACCCGAGGTGGCGTTGTCGCTACCGCTGGGCGCCGGACGGCTGACCCGCGAATGGCTGCCCGACGACCCGCCCGGGCGACGCCGGATCGCAATGCTGCGCGACTGGCTGGATGCCGAGCTGGCCGATGCCAGCGCGACCCTGCTCGACGCCGGTGAGCCCGACCTCGCGGTCGCCACCTCCAAGACCTTCCGGTCGCTGGCGCGCCTCACCGGCGCCGCCCCCTCGGCCGCCGGCCCCAACGTGCGGCGGACCCTCACCGCGAATGGCCTCAGACAACTCATATCTTTCATCTCTAGGATGACGACCGCTGACCGGGCAGAACTGGAAGGAGTCAGCGCCGAGCGTGCGCCGCAGATCGTGGCGGGTGCTCTGGTGGCGGAGGCGAGTATGCGAGCGCTGTCGATAGAAACGGTGGACATCTGCCCGTGGGCGCTACGGGAGGGTCTGATCTTGCGCAAACTCGACAGCGAAGCGGACGGAACCGCCTTCATGGAGACGTCGACCGTGCAGACGTCGGCGCGTGATTCCGCAGGTCAGGTAGCTGATCGGGTAGCGTCAAACCGGTCGAGAGGCAAATCATGACTGGACCACACCCCGACGCCGAAGACACCAAGCAGATCTCGGTGGCCGAGCTGCTGGCCAGGAACGGAACCGGCGGTACGCCCACGGCCACCCGCCGGCGCCGTCGTCGTCGGGGCGACGACTCGATCAGCGTCGCCGAGCTGACCGGTGAGATACCGGTCATCCGTGACGAGCCTCGCGAGAAGGTGTCACCTGAACCGCGACCGGCGGCCGCGCCCGCCGCCGAACCCGAGGTCCGCGAGACCCCCGCCGTCGATCCCGAACCGGAGGTTCCGGCGGCCTACTGGGCCGAGCCCGAGCCGCGCTGGCCCAGATCGGAACCGCTCGCGCCGCGCAAACCCGGTCCGGAGCGCAGCCAGTACCCGCGGCCGCTACGCCAATCCGGCGCCACCGACGCCGAGCAGCAGTCGGGTGCCGAGCACATGAGTCCGGATCCGGTGGGTCACTACACCGACGCGTCGGTCGACGTGATGGACAGCGAGGTGCGCGACGCGGAATCGGTGGTCGAAGACTCCGCGTATGTGCGCTCCTACCTGCACGGCGCCGACGCGGACGAGACCCCGGACGACACATTGTTCGGCGGTCAGTCCCTCGCCGACGAGGTCGCCCGCCGGCGCAGCGACCCCCTGCCGGCCGCAGCCGACGACGCACCCGAAGCCGACCAGGGCAGTGCCCGGCGTTCGCACGGCAGGATGGCGGCGCTGGGCCGCGCCCTGCTGACCGTGCTGCAGTCGATCCTGGCGGTCGCGTTCGGTGGCGGCTTGTTCATCGCTTTCGACCAGCTGTGGCGGTGGAACCCCATCGTGGCGCTGGTGCTCTCGGTGCTGGTCATCCTCGGGCTGGTGGTGGGTGTCCGGGTGGTACGCAAGACCGAGGACATTGCCAGCACGTTGATCGCGGTCGCCGTGGGTGCGTTGATCACCCTGGGACCGATGGCCCTGTTGCAGACGAGCTAGGCGCCCCCAGAGGAGACTGTGCGCCCAGCGATCAAAGTCGGCCTGTCGACGGCCTCGGTGTACCCGTTGCGGGCCGAGGCCGCGTTCGAGTATGCGGCCAGGCTCGGTTACGACGGCGTCGAACTGATGGTCTGGAGCGAGTCTGTGAGCCAGGACATCGACGCCGTCGCCAAGCTGTCGCAGCGATATCGCGTGCCGGTGCTGTCCGTGCACGCGCCCTGCCTGCTGATCTCGCAGCGGGTGTGGGGGGCCAACCCGATCCTCAAGCTGGACCGCAGCGTGCGGGCCGCCGAGCAGTTGGGCGCCCAGACGGTGGTGGTGCACCCGCCGTTCCGGTGGCAACGGCGGTACGCCGAGGGCTTCAGCGACCAGGTCAAGGCCCTGGAAGAAACCAGCAATGTGCTGGTGGCGGTCGAGAACATGTTCCCGTTTCGCACCGACCGGTTCTTCGGACTCGACCAGACCCGGGAACGGATGCGCAGGCGTGGCGGCGGGCCGGGCCCCGGCGTTTCGGCGTTCGCGCCGTCGTACAACCCGCTGGACGGCAACCACGCGCACTACACGCTGGACCTCTCGCACACCGCGACCGCCGGCACCGACTCGTTGGAGATGGCGCGACAGATGGGTTCGGGATTGGTGCACCTGCATCTGTGTGACGGCAGTGGATTGCCCGCCGACGAGCACCTGGTGCCCGGCCGCGGCACCCAGCCCACCGTCGAGGTGTGCCAGATGCTCGCCGCCGGCGATTTCACCGGCCACGTGGTGCTGGAAGTGTCGACCTCGAGTGCCCGATCGGCCGCCGAGCGCGAAGCGATGCTCGTCGAGTCGCTCCAATTCGCCCGCACCAACCTGCTGCGCTGACATGGACGCGTTGTTCACCGCCGCGATGGCGCTGCGCGAAATCGGATCCGGACCAGGCGGGCCGGTCTTCGAAGGCGCGCTGGACCAGCATTGGACCATCGGTCCCAAGGTGCACGGCGGCGCCATGGTGGCGCTGTGCGCCAACGCCGCGCGGACCGCGTTCGCCGGCCCCCGCCAGCAACCGGTCGCGGTCTCGGTGAACTTCCTGTCCGCGCCCGATCCGGGACCGATGCGCCTGGAGACCACGCTGCGCAAGCGGGGCCGCCGGATCACCGTGGCCGACGTCGAGCTGGTCCAGGGCGAGCGCACCGCCGTGCACGCGGTGGTCACCCTGGGCGAACCGGGACACGAGGCGGCGCCGTTGTTGTCGGTCAATCCGGTGATCGAGCTGATGGTCCCGGAGCCGCCCGCTGATGTCGCGCCGATCGGGCCCGGCCACCCCTCGGCCGGTCTGGTGCATCTGGGTGCGGGTTGCGATATCCGGCCGCTGCTGTCGACTCAGGGGCGCGGCGCCGACGGCGGGCCGCCGGTGTTCCAGATGTGGGCGCGGCCGCGAAGGGTGTCGCCGGACCCGCTGTTCGCCCTGTTCTGCGGCGACCTGTCGGCCCCGGTGACGTTCGCGGTGGACCGCACCGGTTGGGCGCCCACGGTGCAGTTCACCGCCTACCTGCGGGCCCTGCCCGTCGACGGCTGGCTGCGGGTCATCAGCACCTGCGTCGAAATCGGGCAGGACTGGTTCGACGAGGACCACACCGTGGTCGACTCCGCCGGGCGCATCGTGGTGCAATCCCGCCAATTGGCACTCACACCTCCCGGGTGACCCGGTCGCCGGGTCTGCGATGCTTTGCGGCATGGCAAGAATCGCGATCATCGGCGGCGGCAGCATCGGCGAAGCCCTGTTGTCGGGTCTGCTGCGGGCCGGCCGGCAGGTCAAGGACCTGGTGGTGGCCGAACGGATGCCGGATCGGGCCAAGTACCTGTCCAGCACCTATGGCGTGCTGGTGCAGACCTCGATCAGCGAGGCGGTGGAAAACGCCTCGTTCGTGGTGGTTGCGGTCAAACCCGCCGACGTCGAAGCGGTGGTCGACGAGCTGGCCGAGGCGACCGGGGCGGCCGACAACGACAGCGTCGAGCAGGTTTTCGTCACCGTGGCCGCTGGTGTCACCCTCACCTTCTTCGAGTCCAAGCTGCCGGCCGGTACCCCGGTGGTCCGGGCCATGCCCAACGCGGCGGCACTGGTGGGGGCCGGCGTCACCGCGCTGGCCAAGGGCCGGTTCGTCACCGCGCAGCAGCTCGACGAGGTCTCTGCGGTGTTCGACGCGGTCGGCGGGGTGCTCACCGTGCCCGAACAGCAGCTGGATGCGGTGACCGCGGTGTCGGGTTCCGGCCCGGCCTACTTCTTGCTGTTGGTCGAGGCACTGGTGGACGCGGGTGTCGCGGTGGGGCTGAGCCGCCAGGTGGCCACCGACCTGGCCGCTCAGACCATGGCCGGTTCGGCGGCGATGCTGTTGGAGCGGATGGACTCCGAGCGGCGCCCGGTCGACGGCGAGCCGATGGGACTGAAGGTGGACGCCTCGGCTGCGCAGTTGCGCGCGTCGGTGACCTCACCCGGGGGGACCACCGCCGCGGCGCTGCGGGCGCTGGAGCGGGGCGGATTCCGGGTGGCGGTCGACGCCGCCGTTCAGGCCGCCAAAACCCGCTCTGAGCAGCTGAGAATTACATCAGAATAATTCACCAATTTTGGACTGATTGTCTCTCACCAGTACCAGTAACCCCACTAGTCCCGCTATTCTCCTCTTTGTACGCACGTGTTAGTGCCAGCGGAGGGGAAGCCGCTGGCATTGCGCGTGCCTGACACGATTGGGTTGCGATGACGTCTACGAACGGGCCGTCGGCAGGGAATTCAGCAGGTAAAGCGGCACGGGACGGTGGTTCGGCCGACGCCGCCGGATCCCGGACGCAGTTTCTCACCGTCGCCGAGGTCGCGACGCTGATGCGGGTGTCCAAGATGACGGTCTACCGGTTGGTGCACAACGGCGAGCTGCCCGCCGTTCGCGTCGGGCGCTCCTTCCGGGTGCACGCCAAAGCCGTACACGACATGTTGGAGACGTCATATTTCGACGCGGGCTGATCCGCGCGCTGCACGTCCCACCACAGCCGTCCGCTCTACGCCCGCAGGCCGTCGGAAGCCGGTTTGGCGTTGCGTGCGTACGGTTGGGTAAAGTGTCCCGGTCATTCAGTTAGAGCCGGTACAGGTCAGATAGCGGAGTTCATGGGTTCAGTAATCAAGAAGCGGCGCAAGCGTATGTCGAAGAAGAAGCACCGCAAGCTGCTACGTCGCACTCGAGTGCAGCGCAGAAAACTTGGCAAGTAAGTCCTGGCCGCGCGTACCGTCACCGGTCCGTAACACTCCCGTTTCGCCTCGTCGATAGGCTGTCGAGGTGGATTCGTCCAGTCCGGATGGCGGGGGGACCGGCGGCCGGCCTACCGATGCCGACACCGTGCACTACCCCAAGGTGGTGCTCGTCACGGGTGCCTGCCGGTTCCTGGGCGGCTACCTGACCGCGCGGCTCGCGCAGAACCCGCTGATCAATCAGGTCATCGCGGTCGATGCGATCGCGCCCAGCAAGGACATGCTGCGCCGGATGGGCCGCGCCGAATTCGTGCGCGCCGACATCCGGAACCCGTTCATTGCCAAGGTGATTCGGAACGGCGACGTCGACACCGTGGTGCACGCCGCGGCGGCGTCCTACGCGCCGCGCTCCGGCGGCAGCGCGGCACTCAAAGAGCTCAATGTGATGGGGGCGATGCAGCTGTTCGCCGCCTGCCAGAAGGCGCCGTCGGTGCGCCGGGTGGTGCTGAAGTCCACATCCGAGATCTACGGGTCGAGTCCGCGCGATCCGGTGATGTTCACCGAGGACAGCAGCAGCCGCCGGCCATTCCGCGAGGGATTCGCCAAGGACAGCCTCGACATCGAGGGCTACGTGCGGGGACTGGGCCGGCGCCGGCCCGACATCGCCGTGACCATCCTGCGGCTGGCCAACATGATCGGCCCGGCGATGGACACCACGCTGTCGCGTTATCTCGCAGGGCCTTTGGTGCCGACGATGTTCGGCCGCGACGCCCGACTGCAACTGCTGCACGAGCAGGATGCGCTGGGCGCGCTGGAACGCGCGGCGATGGTGGGCAAGGCCGGAACGTTCAACATCGGCGCCGACGGCATCATGATGTTGTCCCAGGCGATCCGTCGTACGGGACGAATTCCGTTGCCAGTGCCCGGTTTTGGCGTATGGGCACTCGACTCGCTGCGGCGCGCCAACCGGTACAACGAGATCAGTCGCGACCAGTTCGCCTACCTGAGTTACGGCCGGGTGATGGACACCACCCGCATGCGTTCCGAGCTCGGCTATCAGCCGAAATGGACGACCGCGGAAGCCTTCGACGACTACGTTCGCGGCCGTAGCCTGACTCCCATAATCGACCCGCATCGGGTACGCTCCTTGGAGGGTCGTGCTATAGCGGTAGCGCAGCGCTGGGGTAGCCGAAATTCAATTCCGCGCATCGGGGTCAGATAGGTTTGGGCATTTAACGTGGCGGGCGAAACCAGAGCGAATGTTATTCCACTGCACAGCAATCGGGGGCGGGTAGCGGCGCGCCGCCGCGCTGCCAGTCAGCGTGCGGACGCTTCGCATCAGCACCCCTCGTTGCTCTCGGATCCAAGTGGTCGCGCCTCAGCCGACGAGATCGCCGCAGTCGTCCGCGAGATCGATCAGCACCGGCGCGCCGCGGGTGGTTTGAGCGGTGGCGAGCCACCGCTCAACGACCTCGCCCAGCGCGTCGCCGCGGTGGCCGGCTTCCTCCGGCAACGACTCACCGGTGATTACAGCGTCGACGAATTCGGCTTCGATCCGCACTTCAACGACGCGATCGTGCGGCCGCTGCTGAGGTTCTTCTTCAAGTCGTGGTTCCGGGTCGAGGTCAGTGGCATCGAGAACATCCCCACCGAGGGCGCCGCGCTGGTGGTCGCCAACCACGCCGGGGTGCTGCCGTTCGACGGGTTGATGCTGTCGGTGGCGGTGCACGACGAGCACCCCGCCGAGCGGGACCTGCGGCTGCTGGCCGCCGACATGGTGTTCGACCTGCCGGTGGTGGGCTCGACGGCCCGCAAGGCGGGCCACACCATGGCCTGCACGGCCGATGCGCACCGGTTGCTGGCCTCTGGCGAGCTCACCGCGGTCTTCCCGGAGGGATACAAGGGGCTGGGCAAGCGCTTCGAAGACCGGTACCGGCTGCAGCGGTTCGGGCGCGGCGGGTTCGTGTCGGCGGCGCTACGCACGAAAGCGCCGATCGTGCCGTGCTCGATCATCGGTTCCGAAGAGATCTACCCGATGCTGACCGACGTGAAGTTGCTGGCGCGGCTGTTCGGTCTGCCGTACTTCCCGGTGACGCCGCTGTTCCCGCTGGCCGGGCCCGCCGGGCTGGTGCCGCTGCCGTCGAAGTGGCGGATCGCGTTCGGTGAGCCGATCCAGACCGCCGACTACGCGCCGAGCGACGCCGACGATCCGATGGTGACCTTCGAGTTGACCGATCAGGTTCGCGAGACCATCCAGCAGACGCTGTACCGGTTGCTGGCCGGCCGCCGCAACGTTTTCTTCGGCTGACAGCAGCGCACGAAAAACCCCCGGAGGCACAGCCGCCGGGGGTCTGTCGTTGGACCGTCGTTGTTACTTGACCAGCGTGAACTGGCAGACGTTGGTGTAGCCGTCGCGGAACAGGTCCGAGCAGCCGCGCAGGTACTTCATGAACGTCTCGTACTCCTGCTCGCCCTTGAGCTCGATGGCCTTGTCCTTCTGCGCCTCCAGCGCATCGGCCCAGGTGTTCAGGGTCGGGACATAGTTCTTGCCGATGTAGTGGTGGCGTTCGATCTTGAAACCGGCCTCGGTCGAATACCGGTCCACCTGCTCGACCTGCGGCAACTTACCGCCGGGGTAGATCTCCTTGAGGATGAAGCTGATGAAGCGCAGCAGGCTCATCGTGGTCTTCAGGCCCATCGCCTTGCCCTCTTCGGCCGTGGGCACCACGATCGAGTGCAGCAGGAAGCGGCCGTCGTCGGGCAGCAGGCTGTAGTACTTCTTGAAGAAGGCGGCGTAGCGCTCGTAGCCGGCGTCGCCCGCGCCGTCGGCGAAGTGCTCGAAGGCGCCCAGCGAGACGATCCGGTCCACCGGCTCGTCGAACAACTCCCAGCCCTGCAGGCGAACCTCCTTGCGGCGGGGGCTGTCCATCTCGGCGAACTTCTGCTCACAGTGGGCGAGCTGGTTCTCGCTCAGCGTCAGGCCGATGACGTTGACGTCGTAGTGCTCGACCGCGTGCCGCATGGTCGAACCCCAGCCGGAGCCGATGTCGAGCAGCGTCATCCCGGGCTCGAGGTTGAGCTTGTCCAGCGCCAGCTTGCGCTTGGCGAACTGCGCCTCTTCCAGCGTCTTGGTCTGCGGCGCATCGATGTCCGGGTTCTCATCGAAGTACGCGCAGCTGTAGGTCATCGATGGGTCGAGCCACAGCTTGAAGAATTCGTTGGACCGGTCATAGTGCGACTGCACTGCCTCGACGGGCGGCTTCAGCTGGGTGCTGCCCGTATTGCCTTGTGATGTCATTAAAAAGACGCTACCTGCTTCGATCAGATGGATGCAATTGCGGCGACGGTCGCCTCGGCGTCGGCGTCATGGTTCGCCGCCTCGCCCAGCATGGTGACCACGCTGGTCACCACCGGCTTGCCTTCGGCGTCGGTGACTTCGCTTCGGATTTCGGCCAGCACCGTGCCGTGGGACTGGATCACCGAGTCCAGGTAGGTGTCGAAGTGCAGCTTGTCGCCGACCATGATCGGGCGGTGGAAGAAGAATTTCTGGTCGCGGTGCATCACCCGGGCAATGTTGATCGGGATGCTGAACTTGGTGAAGATCTCCAGCTGAACGCGGCGCCCGGCGATGGCCAGGAAGGTCAGCGGGGCAGGCAGGGACGAGTAGCCGGCTTCGGCCGCCGCCGCCTCGTCGTAGTGCAGCGGATTGTCGTCCTGCACCGAGGCCGCGAATTCGCGGACCTTCTCGCGTCCGACCTCGAAATAGTCCAGCTGCCGGTAGTGCTTACCGATGATTCCTTCGGCGCCCTCGGGAAGTGTCATGCTGCCGCTCTCCGCTCAAACGATGCTCAGCGGCGCAGCTTATCAGCGTGATTGCCGGCGGGAGGCCAGCGCGGCCAGCGCGCCACCGGCCGCCCCCAGCGCCAGGGCGGACGGAACGCCGATGCGGGCGGCCTTGCGGGCGGTGCGGAAGTCGCGAATCTCCCACCCGCGCTCGCGGGCCAGGCTGCGCAACCGGGCGTCGGGATTGATCGCGACCGCGGTGCCTACCAGCGACAGCATCGGGACGTCGTTGTAACTGTCGGAGTAGGCGGTGCAGCGTCGGAGGTTCAGTCCCTCCCGGATGGCCAGCGACCGCACCGCGTGCGCTTTGCCGACCCCGTGCAGGATGTCGCCCACCAGCCGGCCGGTGAACACGCCGTCGACCGATTCGGCCACCGATCCCAGCGCGCCGGTCAGGCCCAGCCGGCGGGCGATGGTGGCCGCGAGCTCATAGGGCGTGGCGGTGATCAGCCACACCTGTTGGCCGGCGTCCAGGTGCATCTGGGTCAGCTCCCGGGTTCCCGACCAGATCTTGTCCGCGATGATCTCGTCGTAGATCTCCTCGCCCAGGCGCACCAGTTCGTCGACGGACCGGCCTTCGATGAAGGCCAGCGCTTTGCGGCGGCCGGCCGCGACATCCTCGGCGTTCTCTTTGCCGAGAATCTGGAACTTGGCCTGCGCGTAGACGAATCCGAGCACATCCCGATAGCTGAAATAGTCGCGTGCGGCCAGTCCGCGGCCGAAGTGCACGGCCGAGGAGCCCTGCACCAGCGTGTTGTCCACGTCGAAGAACGCGGCGGCGGTCAGATCGACGGGCGGCGGCGGACGCTCGCCCGTCGGGGCGGCGTGCAGGTCTTCGAGGGCGCGTTCGGCGCTGGCATTGGCGGCCAGCGCCTCCAGGTCCGGGTTGCCGGTGTAGACGATGTCCTCGCCGGGGTCGGAGGAAGCCATCACAAACCTCCCATGTCACTGTCTGGCCCGGTTGCCGGTCCCTGCCCGCCAACCCTATCCGGCCGGACTGTGACGCCGCCTGCCACCGGCGGCGGAGATGCCACACTGATGGCCATGACGACGAGCCGGCCTCAGGTGCAGTTGCTGACCCGCGCCGGGTGCGCGATCTGCCTGCGCGTGCAGGCCCGGTTGACCGAACTGGCCGGCGAGCTGAATTTCGACCTGGCCAGCGTCGACGTCGACGCCGCGGCACTGGCCGGGAACGCCGAGTTGCGAGCCGAATTCGGGGACCGGTTGCCGGTGGTACTGCTCGACGGCCGCGAGCACAGCTACTGGGAGGTCGACGAGCCGCGGCTGCGGGCCGATCTCGCCGCCCGCTGACGCGCTGGGCGGTGCTGTGAGCCGAGCCGGTAACCAGGCCGTGTCTGAGCCGGAAGTTACGGCCTGAGCGCAGCGTCGGTGCCCTCAGTACAGTCTCGACGCCGCCCGGTGACCTCGGTCGCTCATTTGGTAGCCCGCCGCAGAACCGACTACCTTGGGTAGGAGTTCACTTTCACAGAGGCAAGGGAGCGGGCCAGGTGATGCTGCCGTGAGCATCCTGCTCTTCGGGGTTTCGCACCGCAGTGCGCCGGTCTCCGTCCTGGAACAACTCAGCATCGACGAGTCCGATCAGCTCAAGATCGTCGACCAGGTGCTGCAATCGCCGCTGGTGACCGAGGCCATGGTGCTCTCGACGTGCAACCGCGTCGAGGTGTACGCGGTGGTGGAAGCGTTTCACGGCGGGCTGTCGGTGATCGGGCAGGCGCTGGCCGAGTTCTCCGGGATGTCGATGGGCGATCTGACCAAGCACGCCTACGTCCGGTACAGCGAGGCCGCCGTCGAGCACCTGTTTGCGGTGGCCAGCGGCCTGGATTCGGCGGTGGTGGGCGAACAGCAGGTGCTCGGCCAGGTCCGGCGCGCCTACGCCGCCGCGGAGACCCACAGCACGGTCGGCCGGGTGCTGCACGAACTGGCGCAGCGGGCCCTGTCGGTGGGCAAGCGGGTGCACAGCGAAACCGCCATCGACGCCGCCGGTGCCTCGGTGGTCTCGGTGGCGCTGGGTATCGCCGAACGCAAGCTGGGCACCCTGGCCGGCAAGACCGCCGCGGTGGTCGGTGCCGGGGCCATGGGTGGGCTGGCGGCCGCCCACCTGACCCGCGCCGGGATCGGCCGGGTGTTCGTGTTGAACCGGTCGGTGGACCGGGCGCGGCGGCTGGCGGCCCGGCTCAGCGAATCCGGCGTGCCGGCCGAAGCGATGGCCCTGGAGCAGTTGCCCGACGCGATGGCCGCGGCCGACGTGGTGGTCAGCTGCACCGGGGCGGTGAGCCCGGTGGTGTCGCTGGCCGACGTGCACCACGCGCTGGCCGGGGTGCGCCGCGACGAAACAGCAAAGCCGCTGGTCATCTGCGATCTGGGGATGCCCCGCGACGTCGACCCGGCGGTGGCCGGCCTGCCCGGTGTCCTGGTCGTCGACGTGGACCGGGTGCAACATGAGCCGTCGGCGCACGCCGCGGCCGCCGACGTCGACGCCGCCCGCCTCATCGTCGCCGCCGAGGTCGCCGCCTACCTGGCGGGGCAGCGGATGGCCGAGGTCACCCCCACTGTCACCGCGTTGCGCCAGCGGGCGGCTGACGTGGTCGAGGCGGAATTGCTGCGCCTGGACAACCGGCTGCCCGACTTGGCGAGCGCTCAGCGCGAAGAGGTGGCCCGTACGGTACGACGGGTGGTCGACAAGTTGCTGCACGCGCCCACGGTGCGCATCAAGCAACTCGCCAGCGCCCCGGGGGGCGACAGTTACGCCGAGGCCCTGCGGGAGCTCTTCGAACTCGACCAGACTGCGGTGGATGCGGTCGCCGCAGGCGAATTGCCAGTTCTACCAAGCGGTTTCGATAGCTCAAAGCAGTCCGCCGAGTAGTTTGGCGCACGTGATCCGGATAGGCACTCGGGGCAGTCTGCTGGCCACCACCCAGGCTGCGACGATCAGGGACGCGTTGATCGCCAACGGTCACCCCGCGGAGTTGGTGACGATCAGCACGGTGGGTGACCGGTCGTCGGCGCCGATCGAAACACTCGGCGTCGGCGTGTTCACCACCGCGCTGCGCGAGGCCATGCAGGACGGCCGGGTCGACGCGGCCGTGCATTCGCACAAAGATCTGCCCACCGCCGACGACCCGCGCTTCACCATCGCGGCGATACCGCCGCGTAACGATCCCCGCGACGCGCTGGTGGCACGCGACGGGCTGGTGCTGGGCGAATTGCCGGCCGGTTCGCTGGTGGGGACGTCCTCGCCGCGACGGGCCGCACAGCTTAGAGCACTGGGTCTCGGTTTGGAAATCCGCCCCCTAAGAGGCAACCTAGATACCAGGTTGAACAGGGTAAGCAGTGGTGATCTTGACGCCGTCGTGGTGGCCCGGGCCGGTCTGGCCCGACTGGGTCGTCTCAATGACGTCACCGAGACGTTGGAGCCCGTGCAAATGTTGCCAGCGCCTGCTCAGGGCGCCCTCGCAGTCGAATGCCGGGCCGGCGACAGCCGGTTGGTCGCCGTGTTGGCGGAGTTGGACGATGCCGACACGCGGGTAGCGGTCACCGCGGAGCGAACTCTGCTCGCCGAACTGGAGGCGGGCTGCTCCGCACCGGTGGGCGCGATCGCTGAGGTGGTCGAGTCCATCGATGAGGAGGGGCGCATCTTCGAGGAGGTGTCGCTGCGCGGCTGCGTGGCGGCGCTGGACGGATCCGACGTGATCCGCGCGTCCGGGATCGGCACGGTCGACCGGGCCCGCGAACTGGGGCTCTCAGTTGCCGCGGAATTGTTCGAGCTGGGCGCACGAGAGCTGATGAGGGGAGCGCGGGAAGACCCCGTGCAAGGAAATTGAGTGGGATTCGATAACACGTGGGAGCGACAACGATGACGCGAGGGCGTAAGCCGAGGCCGGGCCGCATTACTTTTGTGGGTTCCGGTCCTGGCGACCCCGGTCTACTGACCACCCGAGCCGCCACGGTGCTGGCGAATGCCACCCTGGTTCTCACCGACCCCGATGTGCCGGAGCCGGTGCTGGCGTTGATCGGGAGGGATCTGCCGCCGGTGTCCGGGCCGGTGCCCGCCGCACCTGCGCCGGGCAGCGCGGACGGGTCGTCTTCGGACAGCCCGCCGGACAGCCACGCCGCGCCTGCGGTGGTGTCGGGTGAGCCCGACGTCCGCCCGGCGCTCGGCGACCCGGCCGAGGTCGCCAAGACTCTGGCGCACGAGGCCCGCCTGGGCGTCGATGTGGTGCGGCTGGTGGCCGGCGACCCGCTTGCGGTGGACGCGGTGATCACCGAGGTGAACGCGGTCGCGCGCACCCACCTGCACGTCGAGATCGTGCCGGGCCTGGCGCCCAGCAGCGCCGTGCCGACCTATGCCGGCCTGCCCCTGGGTTCTGCGCACACCGTCGCCGACGTGCGCGGGGACGTGGACTGGGAGGCGCTGGCCGCCGCACCCGGACCGCTGATCCTGCAGGCGACCGCGTCGCACCTGGCCGAGGCCGCACGCACCCTGATCGACCACGAGCTGGCCGACACCACCCCGTGCGTGGTGACCGCGCAGGGCACCACCTGCCAGCAGCGGTCCGTCGAATCCACGCTGCTTGGTCTGACCGACCCGGCGGTGCTCGGCGGCGGCAGCGACCCGGCCGGCCCGCTGACCGGACCGCTGGTGGTCACCATCGGCAAGACGGTGACCAGCCGGGCCAAGCTGAACTGGTGGGAGAGCCGCGCCCTGTACGGCTGGACCGTGCTGGTGCCCCGCACCAAGGACCAGGCCGGCGAGATGAGCGAGCGGCTGACCTCCTACGGTGCCCTGCCCATCGAGGTGCCCACCATTGCCGTCGAGCCGCCGCGCAGCCCCGCGCAGATGGAGCGGGCGGTGAAGGGACTGGTCGACGGCCGCTTCCAGTGGGTGGTGTTCACCTCCACCAACGCCGTGCGCGCGGTGTGGGAGAAGTTCGGTGAGTTCGGCCTGGACGCGCGGGCGTTCTCCGGGGTGAAGATCGCCTGCGTCGGCGAGTCGACGGCGGACCGGGTCCGCGCGTTCGGGATCAGCCCCGAGCTGGTGCCGTCCGGCGAGCAGTCATCGATGGGGCTGCTGGACGAATTCCCGCCCTACGACAGCATTTTCGACCCGGTGAACCGCGTGCTGCTGCCGCGTGCCGACATCGCCACCGAGACGCTGGCCGAAGGTCTGCGGGAGCGGGGCTGGGAGATCGAGGACGTCACCGCCTACCGGACGGTGCGCGCCGCACCGCCGCCGGCGTCCACCCGCGAAATGATCAAGACCGGTGGTTTCGACGCGGTGTGCTTCACCTCCAGCTCGACCGTGCGCAACTTGGTCGGCATCGCCGGCAAGCCGCATGCGCGCACCATCATCGCCTGCATCGGCCCCAAGACCGCCGAGACCGCAGCCGAATTCGGGTTGCGGGTGGATGTGCAGCCGGAGACCGCTGCGGTGGGTCCGCTGGTCGATGCGCTGGCCGAACACGCCGCCCGGTTGCGCGCTGAGGGTGCGTTGCCGCCGCCGCGGAAGAAGAGCCGCCGGCGATGACTGGCGGCTAGGGGCAGCGCTGATGGTCTACCCACGGCAGCGTCCGCGCCGGCTGCGCTCTACCCCGGCCCTGCGCCGTCTGGTGGCCGAAACCTCGGTGGAGCCACGGCATTTGGTGCTGCCGATGTTCATCAGCGCTGAGGCCGACGCGAAAGGCGAGCCACGCCCCATCTCGTCGATGCCGGGCGTGCTGCAACACACCCGCGACTCGCTGCGCAGCGCCGCCGCAGCCGCGGTGGCGGCCGGGGTGGGCGGGTTGATGCTGTTCGGGGTGCCCGACGAGGACGACAAGGACGCGCAGGGCTCGGCCGGGACCGACCCCGACGGCGTTCTCAACGTCGCCCTGCGCGACCTGGCCAAGGATCTCGGCGATGCGACCGTGCTGATGGCCGATACCTGCCTGGACGAGTTCACCGACCATGGGCACTGCGGCGTCCTGGACGCGCGGGGCCGGGTCGACAACGACAAGACCCTGGATCGGTACGTGAAACTTGCTGTGGCACAAGCAGATTCGGGTGCACAGGTGGTCGGTCCCAGCGGCATGATGGACGGACAGGTGGCCGCCATCCGGGACGGGCTGGACGCAGCCGGCCACACCGACGTGGTGATCCTGGCGTATGCGGCAAAGTTCGCCTCGGCGTTCTACGGCCCGTTCCGCGAGGCGGTGGCTTCCAGCCTGTCCGGGGACCGCCGCACCTATCAGCAGGAGCCCGGCAACGCCCGCGAGGCATTGCGCGAGATCGAGCTCGACCTCGCCGAAGGCGCCGACATCGTCATGGTCAAGCCCGCGATGAGCTATCTGGACGTGGTGGCGGCAGCGGCCAGCGTGTCAGCTGTCCCGGTGGCTGCGTACCAGGTGTCGGGGGAGTACGCGATGATCTGTGCGGCGGCGGCCAACGGGTGGATCGACGAACGCGCCGCAGCGCTGGAGTCGTTGACCGGGATCCGGCGGGCGGGGGCCGATATCGTGCTGACCTATTGGGCGGCCGACGTGGCGGGTTGGCTGGCGTGACGGAGGCGCACATGACATCTGCGGGGGAACCCGACGAGACGCGGCTGTTCTACGAGTCCGGTGCCAGCTGGTACTGGGTGCTGGCCGGTCCCCTGTCGGCGGCGTCGTTGATCTATATCCAGTGGGCCAACCACGTGCCGATCTCGCTGCTGGTCCCGTTCATCTTCCTGGTGCTGGTGACGGCGTTCGTGGCGCTGCAGGTGCATGCGGCGCGGGTGCACACCTCCGTCGAGCTGACCGAGGACGCGTTGCGCCAGGGCACCGAGACCATCCTGGTCTCCGAGATCGTCAAGGTCTTCCCCGAAGCCGAGAATTCGGTGGCATCCGGCAAACCGCTGGCCAGGTGGCAGTCGGCGCGGGCGCTCGGCGAACTCGTCGGGGTGCCGCGCGGCCGGTACGGGATCGGCCTGAAGCTCACCGGTGATCGCACTGCGCAGGCCTGGGCGCGTCGGCACCGGCATTTCCGGGACGCGCTGACCGCGCTGGTGGAGAAACGGATGGGTCCTTACGTGCCGGACATCGCCGACGAGCTGGATGTCTCCGACGACGAGTCGTCGCTGTGACCGGGCGGACATTCGCCGAGTTGGTGCTGGCCGGTCTGGCGCTGGTGGCTGCCGCCGTCAGCTGGGGTCATACCCGTTCCACGATCGCCGTTGCGCCGATCATCGAGGGGCAACCGGCCACCTCATCGGTCGTCTACGACCCGCAGCTGTTGGTGCTGACGCTGTCGTTGGTGACGGTCGCCGGGATCCTGGTGGTGATCGCGGTGGCCAGGTGGCGACGGGACAGAACGCTCAGGCCGACTTCTTCAGCAGCGGCAGAACCATTTGACGCCGCCAGGTGATGGCGTCGGCCAGGCCGCGCAGGGCCTGGTGCACCGAGTTGGCAACCGGGAACGAATCGTCGAGCAGCGTGGCGACGGTCTGGTTCGCGACGAGCATCCACTCGACGTCGGCGGCGCGGCACTCTTCGTCCATGGCGCACAGCAATGCGATACCGGCTGAGGAGAAGTGGCTGACGCCGCTCAGGTCCAGCACCACCGGGTTGTCGGCCTGCACGAAGCGGCGAACGTGGTCGCCGACCTGTTCCACATTGACGGCGTCGATTTCGCCGCGGATGGTCACCACCGTCGCCAGATGACGACAGTGCGCGCGGATCTGGGCGCCCCCGCAGTCGATCGTGCTCGAAACCGGCATCGCGATCGTCATGAACAGCCCCATTTCCCTGTTGCCCACCAAACCTGCCTTTAAAGTGCCCGCAAAACTTAATGGCACCGCTAGTTACGACTAATTCTTTGCTAAGAAGTGGCGCGACGCCCGGCCCACCGACGCCGCTGTTAGGCTGCCTCAGCGGCCGGTTGCCGGCCGGCAGCGGAGTCCAGGCGGAAAGAACCTCGTGCAAAGCGGTGAACTCAGGAGCCAGATCAAAGGCGAGATCAAGGCCCTGACCGGACTCCGCATCGTCGCCTCCCTATGGGTGGTGCTCTTCCACTTCCGGCCCATGGTGGCCGACGCGTCGCCCGATCTGCGGGAAAATCTGGCCCCGGTGCTCAATTGCGGCGCGCAGGGTGTGGACCTGTTCTTCATCCTGAGCGGATTCGTGTTGACCTGGAACTACCTGGACCGGATGGGTCACTCGTTCTCGCTGCGCGCCACGGTGCACTTCCTGTGGCTGCGGCTGGCCCGGGTGTGGCCGGTGTATCTGGTCACCCTGCACCTGGCCGCCGCGTGGTTCATTCTCACCTTGCACATCGGACATACGCCGATGCCCGACGTGGGCCGGCTCACCGCGATCAGCTATGTACGGCAGGTCCTGCTGGTCCAGCTCTGGTTTCAGCCGTATTTCGACCTATCCAGCTGGGACGGGCCGGCCTGGTCGATCAGCGCGGAATGGCTGGCGTATCTGCTGTTCGGTGGCCTGGTGCTGGTGATCTTCCGCATCCAGCACGCGACGCGGGCGCGGGGCCTGATGCTGATGGCTGTCGCGGCGTCGCTGCCGCCGGTGGTGTTGTTGTTGGCCAGTGGCGTGTTCTACACCCCCTGGAGTTGGCTGCCCCGGATCGTCACGCAGTTCGCCGCCGGAGCGATCGCCTGTGCCGCGGTGCGCAGGCTGCGGCTGACCGAGCGGGGGCGACGCATCGCCGGGTACTTATCCCTGCTGCTCGTGGTGGCCATCGTCGGGATCCTGTACCTGCTCGATGCGTTCCCGATCACCGGGGTGTACGACAGTAGCGGGGTGGTCGACCTGTTGTTCGTTCCGCTGGTGATCACCCTGGCCGTCGGCATCGGCAGCTTGCCGTGGCTGCTGTCGACGCGGGTGATGGTGTACGGCGGCGAGATCTCGTTCTGCCTGTACATGGTGCACGAATTGGTGCACACCCCGTGGACGTGGGCGGTGGTGAATTTCGGGTTGCACCCGTGGCTGCCGGACAGCCCATGGCGCTGGAACATCTTCGGCCTGCTGGCCGTCGCGGTGGGACTGTCGATCCTGCTGTACCACTTCGTCGAAGAGCCGGCCCGCCGCTGGATGCGCCGGATGGTCGACGCGCGGCCCACGCCGGCGGGGCACGAACCCGACGATTCGCCCGGTACCAATCTCGATCCCATCAGCGTTGCCCCGGAAAGCATTTCGGCGCGCGCCGCCGTGCGCTGACTCAATTGAGACCGGAAACACCGCGCGTTCGACGCGGGTTCGGATCCAGAGCGACCTAAACTCGGGGGAGTCTGATGCCCCGTGAAGGTGGCCGGTTTTCCTGGAGGCGTGTCGTGGTGGGTCGGCTGGCCACGTGGATCATTGGTCTCTCGTTGTTGGCCGCTGCGACGGTTCACAGTCCGGCGCAGCCGGTGCGTCTGACGAGCTTCGATTTCCGCCCGAGCCGCATTGCGGTGATCGGCGATTCGTACACGACTGGCACCGACGAGGGCGGCCTGGGCGCCACATCGTGGACGTGCCGCGCCTGGCAGCTGCTCGCCCAGCGCGGGCTGCGCATCGACGCCGACGTGGCGGCCGAAGGTCGCGCCGGTTACGGCACGGTCGGCAACCGCGGCAGCGTCTTCGCGGACCTGACGGCCCGGGCGGTCAAGCCGGACGACGTGCTGGTGACGTTCTTCGGCTCCCGCAACGACCAGGGTGTGGAGCCACGGCTGCTGGCCGACCGGGTCCGCGTCACCTTCGACATCGCGCGCCGATTGGCGCCTGCGGCACGGTTTTTGGTGATCGGCCCGCCCTGGCCGACCGCCGACGTGCCCGGTGCGGTGTTGCAGATCCGCGACATCATGCACGCGGCGGCACGCGACGCGGGGGCGGCGTTCGTCGACCCGATCGAGCGCCGCTGGTTCGTGGATCGACCGGACCTGATCGGCACCGACGGTGTGCACCCGAACGACACGGGACATGCGTATATGGCGCGCAAGATCGCGCCGCTGGTGCGGGATCAGTTGGCCAGGTGAACGCGGATCGGCGGACCATTGCGCAGTGACGCGTGGGACGCCGCGCAGCCAAGCGGCCGGCTCGGGGCGGGTCAGCCGTAGATCAGGCCGCCGCCGCCGGCCAGGCCGTCGAGTCCGCTGAGTCCGGCAGTGCCTGGATCATGGTTGGCGTCCCCCGGCCCGCCCGGCCCACCGGACCCGGCGCGGCCAGGGGGTCCGCCGCTGCCGATCAAACCCGCGTTTCCGGCGTTCCCGCCGTTGCCGCCGTTACCGCCGGAATGACCGGCCCGGTAGGTGTTGCCGCCCGTCCCGCCGACTCCGCCGGCCCCGCCGCTGTTGGGGCTGCCGCCATCGCCTCCGTACCCGCCGGCCCCGCCGGCACCACCGTCGCCGTAGCCGCCGTGCGGGTTTCCGCTGCCGCCGGCGCCGCCGGACCCGCCCAGTCCACCGGTCCCGAACAGCAGTGCGCCGGTGCCACCGGTGCCACCGGTGCCACCGGCACCTGCACTGGACAGGCCGGAGCCGCCGCCGCTTCCGCCGGTCCCACCGCCCCCGCCGGCGCCGAACAACGAGGCGACGCCGCCGACACCACCTGCCCCGCCCAGCCCGCCGTGCAGACCTCCGGCAGTGGCGTTGCCGTCCCCGCCGGTCCCGCCCGCCCCGCCGGTCCCGCCGTTGCCGTAGAGGAATCCGCCACCGCCGCCGGCCCCGCCCGTACCGCCGCTGCCGCCGGCAACGCCGACGCGGGACATGTTGTCCGAGCCGCCGGCGGCACCGCCCCGGCCACCGTGACCACCGGT
>NZ_JCALDW010000018.1:0-115031 GCF_059813065.1 Mycobacterium sp. NGS24 | reverse complement strand
ACTCGGCGGTGATGTCCGGAACCCGAGATGACGCCGACGATCTGACCACCGCGATTCGCACCGCGCTGGCTAGAGTGATCGACCCCGAACTGCGGCGCCCGATCACCGAACTCGGGATGGTCAAAAGCATCGACCTCGGGCCCGACGGTGGCGTGCACGTCGGGATCTACCTGACCACCGCCAGCTGCCCGAAAAAGTCCGAGATCAGTGCCCAGGTCACCCAGGCGGTCAACGACGTGCCCGGCACCGGCGCGGTCCAGGTGAGCCTGGACGTGATGAGCGACGAGCAACGCACCGAGTTGCGCAAGCTGTTGCGCGGCGACGCCGCCGAACCCGTCATCCCGTTCGCCCAGCCCAGCTCGCTGACCAGGGTGTACGCGGTCGCCTCGGGCAAGGGCGGGGTCGGCAAGTCCACCGTCACGGTCAACCTGGCCGCGGCGATGGCCGCCCGCGGGCTGTCCGTCGGCGTGCTCGACGCCGACATCCACGGCCACTCCATCCCCCGGATGATGGGCACCACCGACCGGCCCACGCAGGTGGAGTCGATGATTCTGCCGCCCATCGCCCACGAGGTGAAGGTGATCTCGATCGCCCAGTTCACCCGGGACAACACGCCGGTGGTGTGGCGCGGGCCGATGCTGCACCGCGCGCTGCAGCAGTTCCTGGCCGACGTGTACTGGGGTGACCTGGACGTGCTGCTGCTGGACCTGCCGCCGGGCACCGGTGACGTCGCCATCTCCCTGGCCCAGCTGCTGCCGAACGCGGAGATCCTGGTGGTGACCACGCCGCAGGCCGCCGCCGCCGAAGTGGCCGAACGGGCCGGCAGCATCGCCATCCAAACCCGGCAGCGCATCGTCGGCGTGGTGGAGAACATGTCCGGGTTGACGCTGCCGGACGGCACCACGCTGCACGTATTCGGCGAGGGCGGCGGCCGGCAGGTCGCCGAACGGCTGTCACGTGCCGTCGGCGCGGATGTGCCGCTGCTGGGTCAGATTCCGCTGGATCCGGCGCTGGTGAGCGCCGGCGACGCGGGGGTGCCCGCGGTGCTCACCGCGCCCGACTCCGCGGTGGGCAAAGAACTCGGCCGGATCGCCGACAGCCTGTCCTCGCGGCGGCGCGGCCTGGCCGGCATGTCGCTCGGGCTGGACCCCACCCGGCGCTGACCACGGGGCTACGTCGCGTCGGTGTCGAACGGGGTGCGTTCGGGCGGAGGCGGCGGGGGCGTCTTGTTGGGCTCCGGCGTGCTGGCGGGTTGATCGAAGTTACCGGTGAAGATCGAGTCGTCGCCGTCGAGCAGGTGTTTGGTCAGCGCCGCGCGTGGGGTCATGCCGCGCAGCTTCTGCAACTCCCCGATCTGGCCGCGCAGATCGTCGAACTCGGGCCCGATGTCTTCGCGCAGCTGGTTGGTCATGCCGCTGAGGTAATCGCGGGCCTGGCGCAGCGCGCCGGTGGTCCAGCGGATGGCGCCGGGCAACCGTTCGGGTCCCAACACCACCAGCCCGACCACGAGCAGGACGAGCATCTCGCCCCAACCGATGTTGGCGAACATCAGCTGGGACGGTCTTGACCCGCGGCGCCCGGCTGCGCCGCGCTGGCGATCATCAGGGTCGAATGGTGATGACCCGCGGCGCCCGGCTGCGCCGCGCTTGCGATCATCAGGGTCGAATGGTGATGACCCGCGGCGCCCGGCTGCGCCGCGCTTGCGATCATCACGAGCTCGTGTCGGCGTCTGGTTTGACGGTCAGGGTGACCGGGCGTCCGTCGCGGACCACCTCGATCTGAGCGTCCTGGCCGATGGTGAGCTGCCGGACCGCCACGACCGCCTCGTCGGAATCGGCGACTTTGCGCCCGCCGATCTTGACGATCACGTCGTTCTCCAGGATGCCGCCCTTCTGCGCGGGCCCGCCCGCCTTGACATTGGCCACCTGGGCGCCCGAGGCGATCGCGTTGCTCACCGAGCGGGTGCTGATCCCCAACGTCGGGTGCTGGATCTTTCCGTCCTTGATCAGGGTTTCGGCCACCAGCTTCATCTCATTGACCGGGATGGCGAAGCCGAGCCCGCTGGCGCTGTCGGACAGCGACTTGCCGGCGCTGTTGATACCGATCACCTGGGAGTCCATGTCGATCAGGGGCCCGCCGGAGTTGCCGTGGTTGATCGAGGCGTCGGTCTGGATGGCGTCGAGCACGGTGTCGGTGTCCGAACCCTCGCCGGACAACGGCACCGGGCGGTGCAGCGCGCTGACGATGCCGTGGGTGACGGTGCTGCGCAGGCCCAGCGGCGCGCCGGCCGCAATCACCTCATCACCCACCCGCACCTTGTTGGAGTCACCCAGCCGCGCCACGCTCAGGTTGTTGACATTGTCGACTTTGAGCACGGCCAGGTCGGTCTTCGGGTCGCGCCCGACCAGGCTGGCCGGCACCTCTTTGCCGTCGTTGAAGACCACGGTCAGTTTGAACTGGCTGGGATTGTTGGCGGCCTCGGAGATCACGTGGTTGTTGGTGACGATGTAACCGCGCCCGTCGATGACGACGCCGGAACCCTGCATGCCCTCCTGGTCGCTTTTGGCTTCGATGGTCACCACCGAGTCGGCCACCGCGGCAGCCACCTTGGTGAACCGGCCGGCCGGTTCCTCGGCGTTGCCGGCGGTCGACAACGTCACCTTGGAGGTGGTGAACGCCTCGACCACCTCTGCCGTCTTGCGGCCGATCACACCACCGAGCGCGCCGATCACCAGCGCGATCAGCAGCAGCACCGCCAGCGCGAGGTAGGACACCTTGCCGCCGAACAGCACGTCGCGCACTCCGAGCTTGCCGGTGTGCCGCTGCTCGGCGTGTGTGACGACCGGCGGCAGCGCGGGGGTGCCCAGCGCTGCGCCCGCCGCGGGGTCGCGCCACGGATCGTCGGGCTCGTCGTCCCCGTCGCCGTTCTTCTCGGCGGCCAGCGCGGTGGCGTCGATCGGATGCCGTTGCAATGTTTCGGTGGCACCGAACGGCCGGCCGAAGGCGTCGGCCAGCACGGGGTCGGTGGGCCGGTCGTGCGGCCGGAACTCGGACTGGTCCCGGTACTTCGGCGGGCGCACCCGCTCGGCCACGAAGGATCCCTGCTGACCGGCCGGGCGGCCGAACGTCTGACGGGAGGACGGGTCGACCGGCGGCCGGTAGATGGGGCGCGGTGCCAGCCGTTCGGTGTCCCGGCCGATGTTGTTGCCTTCGTCGGAGGTCACAGTTCCTCTTCTAGATCCATTGCTGAGCCCGACACGGGCATGTCCGCATCCACCCTAGTATCCACGCGTCACCGCGGGGCGGCGTGAACCGCGGCAGGCAAAGCTCAAGCTAGCTGCGCTTCCGCTGATCACCGGGGTCGGCGAACGGGTCGGAAAATGGCGCCGAACCCTGGTGCGGACTGTGCGGGATCTGCGACAGCAACCCGAGTAGCGAACTGGGGACGCGGATCGGGTGAGAGTCGCGCAGCGCGGCGCGCGCGCGAGTGTGATCGTCGACCTCGGCGGCACATTCCTGGCACAGCGACAGATGATGCGCGGCGCGCAAGTGTGCGTTCATCCGCAACTCACCGTCGACATAGGCCGCGATGGCCTCGATGGACAGGTGCTCAGTGGACCGGAACTGACGCGGCGCACCGATCGGGGCGTCACTCTGGGAGGCGAACTGAGCCGGCAGCCAGGAGAACGCGCGCCGGAACACATGCCCCCGGTCGGTCATCACTGAATCCCTTCGCACCCGCACTAGCCCTCGATACCTCGAATGTAGCGCGGCGCGGTGCTCGATAACCATGTTCAGCCCTTATAACCACCGGATTCGGAACCAGTTGGCAACCATGCGGTAGCCGAACCGGCTCACGACAGGTTCAGCTGGCCGCTCGTGCCGACGGGTCGTAGGCGCCCAGGCCATGCCCGGGATGGGCGGCCAGGTAGTCGCGCAGGGCTTGCCGCCCACGGTGGATCCTGCTGCGCACGGTGCCGAGCTTCACGCCCAGCGTGGCGCCGATCTCCTCGTAGGACAGCCCCTCGATGTCACACAGCACCACCGCGGCGCGGAATTCCGGCGGCAGCGAGTCCAGCGCGGCCTGCAGATCGGGTCCCAGCCGGGAATCGTGGTAGATCTGCTCGGGGTTCGGCTCGTCGGCGGGAACCCGGTCGTAGTCGTCGGGCAGTGCTTCCATCCGGATCCGGGCGCGGCGCCGGACCATGTCGAGGAACAGGTTGGTGGTGATGCGGTGCAGCCAGCCCTCGAAGGTGCCGGGCTGGTAGTTCTGGACCGAACGGAATACCCGGATGAAGGTCTCCTGAGTCAGGTCCTCCGCGTCGTGCTGGTTGCCGGTCAGACGGTAGGCCAGGCGGTACACCCGGTCGGCGTGCTGGCGCACCAGCTCGTCCCACGACGGCAAGGTGGACTTGTCTCCCGTTGCGTCGAAGACGGCTGTGCCCAGCAGCGCGTCCGACGGCTCCACCCACTCGTCGTCGCGGACCTGCTGCGGGTGGGACATGCTGGTCGGGCTCATGGTGGTGATGGTCTGCTCCTCTGGACTTCCCCTGCCATCCAACGTCGACAGTTCGTCAACCGCGGCAACGCGCAGTTGCCACTGGGTATTCCCCATTTCGTCGCTCCAACCCACACCGCGTTCCATACCGCTCACCGTCGCCTACCCGAGTGTGGTTGAGGTATGAGCAATCTGAGCTTTGGCTGAGAAACCATACTGTTACCTGCGTTTTCCAGCGCTGATGGCGACCGGAGTGACGTTCATCGCGCCGCCGGCTCCGCGCGTGTCCGGGCGGCGCACACCGGGCGCGCCTGACCGACGGCGCAGCCGGTTCGGCATACTCTGCGGACATGTCCACTACCGACGATTCCGCCGGCCGGGTGACCCCCAGCAGAGCTGATGCGCTGGTGGCGCACGCCGAGAAATCGATATCCGAGGATGCGATCCTGACCGGCGCTCGGGAGCGGGCCGCCGACAGCGGAGCCGGCGCGGTCACCCCGGCGGTCGGTGCGCTGTTGAGCGTGCTGGCCAAGCTCAGCGGGGGCAAGGCGGTCGCCGAGGTCGGCACCGGGGTGGGCGTCAGCGGGTTGTGGCTGCTTTCCGGCATGAGCGACGACGGCGTGCTGACCACGATCGACATCGAGCCCGAGTACGTCCGGCAGGCCAAGCAGGCGTTCACCGAAGCGCAGGTGGGGCCGTCGCGTACCCGGCTGATCAGCGGGCGTGCCCAAGAGGTGCTGACCCGCCTCGCCGACAATTCCTACGACCTGGTCTTCATCGACGGCGATCCGATCGATCAGCCGGAGTACGTGGTCGAGGGCGTGCGACTGCTGCGGTCGGGCGGGGTGATCGTGGTGCACCGGGCCGCCCTGGGTGGCCGCGCCGGCGACCCGGAGGCGCGCGACGCCGAGGTGGCGGCGGTGCGCGAGGCCGCGCGACTGATCGCCGAAGACGAGCGCCTCACCCCGGCGCTGATCCCGCTGGGCGACGGCCTGCTGGCCGCCGTCCGGGAGTGAGTTACAGCGCTCCGAGCAGCGTCTCGGCGAGCGCGAACGGGAAATGCACGGTGGCCGTTGTGACCTCGCGAACGCCGTCGCGCACCGCGTTCACGATGGTCGCCGGGTCGCCGCTGAACAGCGCCGTGCCCACGTCGTAGCCCGCGAACTGCGGCGCGGTGATGAAGTTGCGCACGTCGACGAACAGCTGAGTCGGCAGGTTCGCCGGCCCGACGGGCGCGCCGTTGTAGCTCACCATGGTC
Organism: Mycobacterium sp. NGS24; assembly: GCF_059813065.1. Lineage (NCBI taxonomy): Bacteria > Bacillati > Actinomycetota > Actinomycetes > Mycobacteriales > Mycobacteriaceae > Mycobacterium > Mycobacterium sp. NGS24. The sequence continues at coordinate 109,275 of NZ_JCALDW010000018.1, read as the reverse complement.
CAGCCGGTGCCGGGACTGCCCTGCACCACCACCGTCCCGGTGTTCGGCAGCGAGCCGGTGACCAGCAGCAACGGATTGGGATTGTCGACCATCATCATGGTGCCGGTCTCGATGGCCAGCGCGCTGGAGTAGGCGGCGACCGTGTGACTCGGCTGTGTCAGGGCGGCGTTGTACATGGTCTGCACCGCGTCGTTGAAGTTGCTGGCGAAGGTCAGGCCGGTGGGGTTGACGGCGGAGATGCCCAGCATGGGGAAGGCGGGGAAGCCGAGCGTCCACACCACGGGTCCGGCCAGGTAGAGCAGGCCGGCCGGGATCTGCGGCATGTCTTCCAGGAGGCCGGCGTTGATCTCGTTCAGGCCGGGCAGGATGACTTGCGATATCGGCTGCGTGCCCAGCCCCACCAGGTAGGAGGCCGTCTCCTGCGTCCTGATCATCTGCGACGAGAAGATCCCGGCGAAATCGGGCTGTTGGCCGTTGAGCAGGTTGGCAATGGCCTGCGCCTGCTGCACGCCCACTGCGGTCAGCGGCGGCCCGGGCACCGCCGTGTCGAGCAGGTTGGCCACATTGCTGGCGGTCTGCCCGTGCCGGATGAACTCGATGGTGACGGTCTCGGTGCTCGGCGGGATGAAGGTGGGCCCACCCTGGCCGATGAACAGTCCGGGGTAGCCGCGCGCCCCGATCGGCCCGGTGGTGAGCCCGGTGCCGCCGGCCCCGCCGTAACCACCGTTGCCGAACAGCAGGGCCTGACCGCCCGCGCCTCCCGCACCGCCGGTACCACCCGCAAGAGCCCCGCCGGCACCCCCGAGCCCACCATTGCCCATCAGCCAACCGCCGACCCCGCCGGTGCCGCCGACCCCGCCGCCGAATCCGGCACCACCCATGCCGCCGGTCCCGATCAGTCCCGCATTGCCGCCGTTGCCGCCGGTCGCCAGCACCCCGCCGGTGGGGCTGTAGCCGGCGCCGCCGTCGCCGAACAGGATGCCGCCGGCGCCACCGGTCGGGTTCGCCAGCGTTCCCGCGGCCCCGTTTCCGATCAGATCCCGCCCGAACAGCAGGTTGGTGGGTGCGTTGATGATCGGGTCGACCGCCTGGCCGAACGGGCTGGCTATCCAGGCCTGACCGACCGTGTGAACCGGGTTGTAGATGAGCGCCTGGAACCCGCCGGAGACGATGTCGTTGATCGCCGCCAGGGGCGCCGCGGCCGCTCCACCACCGAGCAGGGTGGCCTCCAGCTGCTGCAGGGCGGCGGCTTCGGCAGCACTGTATGACGTCGCGGCGGCACCCAGGTTCTGCACGAACTGCTGGTGGTAGGCGGCTGCCTGCGCCGCCGCTGCCTGGTATTCGCCGGCGTGGGTGCCGAACAGCGCGGCGATCGCGACGGAGACTTCGTCGGCCGCAGCCGAGGCTGGCAGGAGCGCGCTGAGGTTGCCGGTGCTCAGTGCCGATCCGATCTGCGATGCGCTCGCGGTCGCCGACTCGATGCCGTCCAGTGCCACGGTGACGAATGACATTTCGCTACTCCTCGATGCGTAATTGGTCCGACGGTCATTTTGGCACCTGAACGGCGAAAAGTTGCGGAAATCGGCCAAAGTCGCCAGCCGCTGTCGCCCGCGACCTTGACGACGACTGAACAGACGTTTAGTGTCCTGAACATGCGTTCAGTCGACTTGACCGCAGCCGCCCGGATCCGCGACGCGGCCATCGCCCAGTTCGGCGAGCACGGTTTCGGGATCGGCCTGCGCGCCATCGCCGAAGCGGCCGGAGTGAGCGCCGGCTTGGTCATTCATCACTTCGGCTCCAAGGACGGTCTGCGCAAGGCCTGTGACGACTACGTCGCCCAAGAGATCCGTGACTCGAAATCCGAGGCGATGAGGTCCAGTGATCCGGCCACGTGGCTGGGGCAGCTGGCCGAGATCGAGTCTTATGCACCATTGATGGCTTATCTGGTACGCAGCATGCAGTCCGGTGGTGAGCTGGCGAAGATGTTGTGGCGAAACATGATTGACAACACCGCGGCCTACCTTGAAGAGGGTGTGCAGATCGGCACCATCAAACCGAGCCGCGATCCACAGGCCCGCGCCAAATACCTGAGTATCACCGGCGGCGGCGGATTCCTGCTGTATCTGCAAATGCACGACACACCCACCGATCTGCGCAAAGTTTTGCGCGACTACGCCGAGGACATGGTGCTGCCCGCCCTCGAGATCTATTCCGAGGGCCTGCTGACCGACCACACCATGTATGACGCGTTTCTGGCCAACGAGAAAGGAGATTCCGATGTCAGCTGACCACCCGGCACCCATCGACATTCGCGGCCTCACCAAGAAATTCGGCAACGTCCGCGCACTCGACGGTCTGGACCTGTGTGTCCGCCAAGGTGAAGTGCACGGCTTCCTGGGCCCCAACGGCGCCGGCAAGTCGACCACCATCCGCATCCTGCTGGGCGTGGTCCGGGCCGACGGTGGCACGGTCCGACTACTGGGCGGCGATCCCTGGACCGATTCCGTTCAACTGCACCGCCGAATCGCCTATGTGCCAGGCGATGTCACGCTGTGGCCGGCCTTAACCGGAGGCGAGACCATCGACCTGCTCGCTCGCATGCGCGGTGGCATCGACCAACAGATGCGCGCCGAACTGATCGAGCGGTTCGAGTTCGACCCGCACAAGAAGGTGCGGGCCTACTCCAAAGGCAACCGGCAGAAGGTATCCCTGATCTCGGCGTTCTCGTCGCGTGCCGAACTGCTGCTGCTCGACGAACCCACCAGTGGGCTGGACCCTTTGATGGAGAACGTCTTTCAGCAGTGTGTCGCTGAGGCACGCGACCGCGGCGTGACGGTGCTGCTGTCCAGCCACATCCTGGCCGAGACCGAGGCACTGTGCGAACGGGTCACCATCATCCAGTCCGGCCGGACCGTCGAGAGCGGATCGCTGGAAGCCATGCGGCACCTCAGCCGCACTTCGATCAAGGCCGAACTGAGCCGCGACCCGGGCGATCTCACCCGCATCAAGGGAGTCGAAGACGTCAGCATCGAAGGCAACACGCTACGGGCCCAGGTAGACAGCGAAAGCCTGGGCGAGCTGATCCGGGTGCTCGGTGACGCCGGGGTGCGCAGCCTCATCAGCCAACCCCCCTCACTCGAGGAATTGTTCCTGCGCCACTACCGCACCACCGGGGGCCGGCACGAACGCACGGAGGTGCCGGCCCGATGAGTACTGCCGTCCTGCAACGTCCCGCACCTGCCGCGCGGCGCAGCACGAACTTCACCGGGACCCTAAAATTGTTGCGGCTCTACCTGCGTCGAGACCGGATCGTGCTGCCGCTCTGGGTATTTCTGCTGTCGGCTCCGCTGGGCAGCGTGTACATCGGCAGCATCGAAAAGGTCTATCCCACCGCAGCAGAGCGGGCTGCCTTCGCGGCGTCGATCACGGCCAGTCCCGCCCAGCGCGCGCTCTACGGTCCGATCTACGACGACGGCCTCGGCGCCGTCGGCATCTGGAAAGCCGGCATATTCCACGTTCTGATCGCGCTGGCCGTCATCCTCACCGTAATCCGGCACACCCGCGCCGACGAGGAAACCGGGCGCGCCGAGCTCATCGACTCCACCGCGGTGGGCCGCTACGCCAACCTCACCGCCGCATTGCTGTTGTCGTTCGGCGCGTCGCTGGCCACCGGTGTGATCGGCGCGGCCAGCCTGCTCGCCACCGACGTCGACCCGGCCGGGTCGGTAGCCTTCTGCGCGGCGCTGGCCGCCTCGGGCCTGGTCTTCACCGCGGTCGCCGCGGTCGCCGCGCAGCTGTCCCCGAGTGCCCGGGCGGCCCGCGGCTTCGCGTTGGCGGCGCTGGGTGCCGCGTTCACCCTGCGGGCGGTCGGCGACGCGGGTTCCGGTGCGCTGTCCTGGCTTTCGCCGTTGGGGTGGTCACTGCAGATCCGGCCGTATGCAGGCGATCGCTGGTGGGTGCTGCTGCTGCACTTGGCGGCGACCGCGCTGCTGACCGGCGTGGCTTATCGATTGCTGGCCGGCCGCGATGTCGGCGCCGGTTTGATCGCCGAACGCGCCGGACCCGGCGCGGCACCGGCCACGTTGGGCAACGCGTTCGGGCTGGCCTGGCGCCTGGACCGCGGCGCGCTGCTGGTGTGGACGGCGGGACTGTCGCTGTACGGCCTGTTGATCGGCAGTGTGACGCACGGGATCGGCGACGAACTCGGCGGCGGCGCCACCGCACGCGACATCGTGGTGCGCATGGGCGGTACCAGTGCCCTGGAGCAGGCCTTCATCGGGATCGGTTTCGTGATGCTCGGCATGGTGGCGGCCGCGTTCGCCATCTCGCTGTCGCTGCGACTGCACCAGGAAGAAGCCAGCCAGCGCGCCGAGACGGTGTTGGCCGGGTCGGTGTCGCGGACCCGACTGTTGGCCAGCCACCTGGTGCTCGCACTGGCCGGATCGGCGTTCGCCATGTTGTTGGCCGGTGTGACAGCCGGACTCGCTTACGGCCAGGCGGCCGGTGACGTGGCCGGCAAGCTGCCCGCGGTGATCGGCACCGCGGCTGTGCAGCTGCCTGCGGTGTGGCTGCTGGCAGCGGTCACCGTCGTCTTGTTCGGGTTGGTACCGCGGTTCACCCCGGCCGCATGGGGCGTGCTGGTCGGGTTCGTCGCGGTGTATCTGCTCGGTTCGCTGTCCGGGTCGCCGCAGTGGTTGCTCGATCTGGAGCCGTTCGCGCACACCCCCCGGGTCGGCGGCTCAGACTTCACCGCGGTGCCCCTGCTGTGCCTGCTGGCCCTTGACGGAGTGCTGATCACGTTGGGAGTCATAGCTTTTCGACGGCGAGACATCCGGCCGTGAACACCGCGGCGCGGCTCATATCATCCTCGGCGCTCGGTTTGATCGCCTTCGGCGCCATGCTGTTCATCCCGGCCGGCACGTTCCACTATTGGCAGGCGTGGGTTTTCCTCGCGGTGTTCGCCGTCGCGTCGCTGGGGCCCACCAGCTATCTGGCCCGCACCAATCCGGCTGCCCTGCAGCGACGTCTGCGCGTCGGGCCGGGAGCCGAAACCCGGACGATCCAGAAATTCGTCATTGCCGGCATCTTCGTCGGGTTCGGCGGGACCCTGGTGGTCAGCGCGCTCGATCAGCGGTTCGGCTGGTCGTCGGTGCCGACGGTGGTTGCGCTGACCGGTGACGTGCTGGTCGCGGTCGGTCTGGGCATCGCCATGCTGACTGTCGTCCAGAACAACTACGCCGCGTCGACCGTCACGGTAGAGGCGGACCAGTCGGTGGTCACCAACGGCCTCTACGGCGTGGTGCGGCACCCCATGTACGTCGGGAACCTCGTGCTGATGGTGGCCATACCGCTGGCGCTCGACTCCCTCTGGGGCCTGCTGTTCATGGTCCCGAATACGCTGCTGCTGGTGATACGCATCCTCGACGAGGAGCGGGCTCTGACAGCGCAGCTACCCGGGTACCGCGAGTACACCCAGCTGGTGCGATACCGGCTGGTTCCGCACCTCTGGTAGCGGGCCTAAGGTTGCGGACGTGACCCCGCAACCGGCACCCGCGCTGGACCGTCCGTGGCGTCGCCCGGGGGCGCTGCGCTATGCCCGCGACAAGCTTCGCGGCATGGCCAAACCCCCTGTCACCGTCACCGACCCGCCGTCGGACCTCGTCGTGGACCGGGACGTCGAGGTACCCACCCGCGACGGAACGGTGTTGCGCATCAACGTTTTCCGCACCCAGGCCGGGCCGCGTCCGGTCATCCTCAGCATCCACCCCTACGGCAAGGACAAGCTGCCGACCAAACGGCGCAAGCGGTGGACCTTCTCGCCGCAGTACCGGCTGCTGCGGCAAACCAAGCCGGTGAGCTTCTCGGCTTACACCAGTTGGGAGGCACCGGATCCGGCGTGGTGGACCGCTCGCGGTTTCGTCGTCGTCAACGCCGATAGCCGCGGGTGCGGCCATTCCGAGGGCACCGGCAGGTTGCTGTCGCGGCAGGAGGCCGAGGACACCTACGACGTGGTGCAGTGGCTGGCCGGACAACCGTGGAGTGACGGCCGCGTGGTCATGCTCGGTGTCTCCTACCTGGCGATCAGCCAGTTCGCAGTGGCCGCGCTGCAGCCACCGGCACTACGCGCGATCTGCCCGTGGGAAGGGTTCACCGACGCTTACCGCGACCTGTTGTTCCCCGGCGGAATACGCGAGTCGGGCTTCACCCGGTTGTGGTCACGCCAGGTGCAGGGCGCGACTCGTCAAACCTATGACCTGACCCGGATGCAGGACGAGCACCCGTTGCGCGACGAGTTCTGGCGCTCACTGGTACCCGATCTGTCGGCCATCACGGTCCCCATGCTGGTCTGCGGCAGTTTCTCGGACAACAACCTGCACAGCCGGGGTTCCATCCGGGCGTTCACCCGGGCCGGGTCGCAGCACGCGCGGCTCTACACGCATCGTGGTGGCAAGTGGGCGGAGTTCTACTCCGCCGAAGTGCGCGCCGAACAGCTGAAGTTCTTCCGCGACGTGTTGGACGGTGCGCCGCCGACCCGCAGCGTGCGCCTCGAGGTACGCGAAGATCGTGACACCATCGCCGCGGTGCGTGAGGAAACCGAGTGGCCGCTGACCCGCACCCGTTGGCGGACACTGTATCTCGCGGGCGCTGGTCAGTTGTCAGCTGAGCCGCCGCGAGCGGCAGGCAGCGTCACCTTCGAAAGTGGTTCTCGTGCCGCACTGTTCACGTGGACCGCGCCGACAGACACCGAGCTGACCGGCCCGATGGCGCTGCGGCTGTGGATTCAGCTGGACGGGTGTGCTGATGCGAATTTGTTTGTCGGAGTCGAGAAATGGCGCGATGGTCGGTATGTCGGATTCGAGGGGTCCTACGGATACGGCCGCGACCGGGTCACGACCGGGTGGCAGCGGGCCTCGCTGCGCAGGCTGGATCCCGCGCTGTCCCTGCCGTGGGAACCCGTGCCGGCATGCGATGAGCCGGAACCGATTCCGGCCGGTGCGGTGATCCCGGTGGATGTGGCACTGGGGCCGTCGGCCACGCTGTTCCGCGCCGGCGAACAGCTGCGACTGGTGGTGGCCGGGCGGTGGCTGTGCCCGCGCAATCCGCTGACCGGTCAGTTCCCGGCGGCCTATCCCGGCCCGCCGCGTGGCCGGGTGACGTTGCGCTGGGGGCCGCGCTACGACGCGCACCTGCTGATCCCGGAAATCCCCTGAGCAGGGGTCAGACCCAGACTCCCTTGCCGACGGCAACCACCCCGCCGGAACTGATCGCGAATCGCTCCCGATCCCTGTCCAGATCGACGCCCACCATCTCACCGGGCCCGACGACCACGTTCTTGTCCAGGATCGCGTGGCGTACCACCGCGCCGCGCCCGACGCGCGCCCCCGGCATGATCACGCTGCCCTCCACGATCGCGCCGTCCTCGACCACGACGTTGGAGGACAATACCGAATTGCGTACCGAGGCCGCCGAAATGATGCTGCCCGCTCCCACCACCGACTCCTGGGCTGAGCCGCCGTTGACGAATTTGGCCGGCGCCAGGTTTTCCGAGGCGCCGAGGATAGGCCAGCGCCTGTTGTACAGGTTGAACACCGGATGCACCGACACCAGATCCATGTGCGCGTCGTAGAACGCGTCGAGGGTTCCCACGTCCCGCCAGTAACCCCGGTCCCGGTCGGTGGCGCCCGGCACGTCGTTGTCTTTGAAGTCATAGACCGCGGCCATGCCGTCGGCCACCAACCGCGGAATGATGTCGCCGCCCATGTCGTGATCGGAATGGTCGTCGTCGGCGTCGGCACGGATCGCGTCGATCAACACCTTGGTGGTGAAGATGTAGTTGCCCATCGACACGAAGGTGGCGTCCGGATCGTCCGGGGTGCCGGGCGGATCCATCGGCTTCTCGACGAAATTGCGGATCCGGCCGGATTCGTCGGCGTCGATGCAGCCGAACGCGCTGGCCTCGGCCCGCGGCACCCGGATGCCGGCCACCGTGGCGCCGGCGCCGCTGTCGACGTGGAAGCGCACCATTTGCTCGGGGTCCATCCGGTACACGTGGTCGGCGCCGAAAACCACGATGTAGTCCGGATCTTCGTCGTAAATCAGGTTCAGCGACTGATAGATCGCGTCGGCCGAACCGGTGTACCAGCGCGGTCCGAGGCGCTGCTGGGCCGGGACCGGGGTGATGTACTCGCCGGCCAGACCGGACAACCGCCAGTTCTGCGAGATGTGCCGGTCCAGTGAATGCGACTTGTACTGCGTGAGAACGCAGATCCTCAGGTAGCGCGCGTTGACGAGGTTGGAGAGGACGAAGTCAATCAGCCGGTAGCCGCCGCCGAAGGGGACTGCAGGCTTGGCGCGGTCGGCTGTCAAAGGGTACAGGCGTTTGCCTTCACCGCCGGCCAGCACGATGCCCAGCACCTGTGGCGATTCCCTCATGCGCTTCAACCTATCGGCACCTGCGGACCCCTGCCACCGATCCCTCGCTCGCCCGAGAGCTCGACGACCGGATAGGTCAAGGATATTCGGCTCGCCGGCCGGCTCCACAGCAGCCCGCCATCCGCGCTCCGCCGCGCCCGAACTACGGTGCGGGTATGCGGGTGGCGATGATGACTCGGGAATACCCTCCGGAGGTCTACGGCGGTGCCGGAGTGCATGTCACCGAGTTGGTATCCCAACTGCGCAAGTTGTGCGCGGTCGACGTGCATTGCATGGGCGCGGAGCGTCCCGATGCCACCGCCCACCAGCCCGATCCGCGGCTGCGCACCGCCAACGCCGCGCTGTCCACCCTGTCGGCAGACCTGGTGATGGCCAACGCTGTCAGCGCGGCCGCCGTGGTGCATTCGCACACCTGGTACACCGGGTTGGCCGGACATCTGGCCAAACTGCTCTACGGCATCCCGCACGTGCTGACCGCGCATTCGCTTGAGCCGATGCGGCCGTGGAAGGCCGAACAGCTCGGCGGTGGCTACCAGGTGTCGTCCTGGGTGGAGAACACCGCGGTGCTGGCCGCCGACGCGGTCATCGCCGTCAGTTCCGGGATGCGCGACGACATCCTGCGCGTCTACCCGACGCTGGATCCCAACCTCGTGCACGTCATCCGCAACGGCGTCGACACCGAGGTCTGGTATCCCAGCGGACCGGTCCGCGCCGGCTCGGTGTTGCCAGAACTCGGCGTTGACATGCAACGACCCATCGTGGCCTTCGTCGGACGGATCACCCGGCAGAAAGGTGTCCCGCACCTGGTGGCCGCCGCGCACCAGTTCAGCCCGGAGGTCCAGGTGGTGTTGTGTGCCGGCGCGCCCGACACCCCGGAGATCGCCGAAGAGGTGCGGTCGGCGGTGACCGACCTGCAGCGCAGCCGCGCCGGGGTGTTCTGGATACGGGACATGTTGCCCCAGCACAAGTTGCGCGAAATACTCTCGGCTGCATCAGTTTTCGTGTGCCCGTCGATTTACGAGCCGTTGGGCATCGTGAATCTGGAGGCAATGGCCTGCGCGACGGCGGTGGTGGCGTCCCACGTGGGCGGGATCCCCGAAGTCGTCGCCGACGGTGTCACCGGCTCCCTGGTGCACTACGACGCCGACTACCCCGACGCCTACGAGGCGCGTCTGGCCGAGGCGGTCAATGCATTGATCGCGGATCCCGAGAGGGCCGAACAGTACGGCCACGCCGGGCGTCAGCGCTGTATCGAAGAGTTTTCCTGGTCACACATCGCCGAGCAGACCCTGGACATCTACCGCAAGCTGTGTGATTAGCGCAGCCGGCCGGCACGCTGACTCAGCTGGTGACGCCCTTGAGTTCGTCGCCCAGCGCGGCGGCTTCGTCGGGTGTCAGCTCGACAACCAGCCGGCCACCGCCTTCAAGTGGTACCCGCATCACGATGCCGCGCCCCTCTTTAGTCGCTTCGAGTGGACCGTCGCCGGTCCGGGGCTTCATCGCCGCCATCGAGTGCTCCCTCCAGATTCGATCTGGCCCGCACCCGCGGACCTGGTCGGCGCCGAGCATGCCCCGACAGTGAATTTCCAGCCATACCCGACATTGAACTGACAAATCACCACTCTATTGTTCCCTATCGCGGTGACCACGTGCACAAAGGCCCACTTCTGGCGGCAACGGTGGTTGTCAATCCGCGTTGGGCGGCACCCAGCAGGTGCCGATGTGGTCGTCCACCATGCCGGTCGCCTGCATCAGCGCGTAGGCGGTGGTGGGCCCGACGAAGCGGAACCCGCGGCGTTTGAGCTCGCGCGCCATCGCCTTTGATTCGGCACTGGTTGAAGGTATTTCAGCAAGGTCGGTGAACCGGGGACGGGCGGCCGGCGCGAACGACCACAGCAGCTCGGACAGGTCCTGCGGCGATCCGAGTTCGAGGGCGGCGCGTGCGTTGCCGACGGTCGCCTCGATCTTGGCCCGGTTGCGCACGATCGTCGGGTCGGTCAGCAGGCGCTGTACGTCGGCCTCGGTGAAACGGGAGATCTTCGCGACGTCGAACCCGACGAAGGCGCGGCGGAAGTCGGCCCGTTTACGCAGGATGATCAGCCACGAGAGGCCGCTCTGGAAAGCTTCCAGGCTCATCCGTTCGAACAGCGCCGTGCCGTCGGTGAGCCGCCGGCCCCACTCGTAGTCGTGGTAGTCGCGGTACAACTCGGCGTCCGGCCCCGGCGGCAGTTCCGCCCAGCCGCAGCGAACCCGGCCGTCGCTCACGGGCGGGTCACGTCGGCCCGGAACGATCCGACCCGACGGCGTCCACGTCGGTCAGGTCGACCACCCCGGCCCCGGCCTCGGCGCTGGAGGCCTGCAGGGCGGCGACCTGAGCGCGCAAGGTGTCCAGTTCCCGGCCGAGGCGCTCCAGCACCCAGTCCACCTCGCTGGTCTTGTAACCGCGCAGCACCTGGGTGAATTTGACCGCATCGACGTCGGCGCCGGTGACACCGAACGCCGGCAGGACGGTCGCTGTGGTGGCCCGCGGCAGGGGCGGCAATGGCTCGCCGCGGCCGAACAGCAGGCTTGCCGCGCCGAACAACACGATCGCCACCAGGATCAGGACCACCAGGTAGAGCAACACCAACGCCACGGGACTGATCTTGCCCTATGACCTGACCCGGGACCGACAGCCGTTCAGCGCGGCCGGAACACGTTCATCGGCGGCCGATCGGCCAGCGACACCGGCCAGGTGTGTTGGGTGTAGCCGTCCCCGACCGGGAAGAACTGCGTCAGGCCGACGCCGGAGTCGGGAATCCCGCACCGCGACAGCAGGGTGGCGATCACCTGACGGCTCATCGCGCCCAACTCCTCGATCGGACGGTTGCGGTGCTGCCGTACACCCAGGTTGACCTGCGCGATCGCGTCCAGGCCCAGCCGGTCGAAGGTGTCCACCAGCAGGCCGATCTCCACGCCGTAACCCGGGGCGAACGGCAGCGCGGTGAGGAGCTCACGGCTGGCCGCGTATTCCCCACCCAGTGGTTGCAGCACGCAGCCCAGCTCGGGCCGCAGTGCGGCGAGCAGCGGTCGGGCCACGAGTTCGGTGACGCGCCCGCCGCCGGTGGCATTGCCGCCGGTCAGCGGTCGCCGGTAGAAGCCCTTGACCAGTGCGATGTCCTGGCCGGTGAGCAGCGGGCCGACCAGGTACGGCACGAACATCGGGTGCGGGTTGACCAGGTCGGAATCGATGAACACCACGATGTCGCCGCTGGTGGCGGCCAGCGAGCGCCACAGCGCCTCCCCTTTGCCGGGGCGGGCGGGCAGCTCGGGCAGCGCCTGCTCGCGGCTGACCACGCGGGCGCCGGCGGCGATGGCGCGGATCTCGGTGTCGTCGGTGGACCCCGAATCCAGCACGATCAGCTCGTCGACCAACCCGTCGACCAGCGGGGAGATGCTATCGATCACCGATCCGATGGAGTCTTCTTCGTTGAGGGCCGGCAGCACCACCGAGATCGTCCGCCCGGCCTTGGCGGCAACCAGCTCGCCGACCGTCCAGCGCGGCAGGTTCCAGCTGCGGTCGGCCAGCCAGGCGTCCCCGGGTTGCGCCGAGAGCCGGGCCAGGTCCAGCTCGGAAGCCGTCATGCCAGTCCTCTCACGGTGCGCGTCGGCGCGCGCGTCCCCTGGATGGAGGCCACCATCTCCAGTACCCGCCGGGTGGCCGCGACCTGGTGCACCCGGAACATGCGCGCTCCGGCGGCCGCCGCGAGCGCGGTAGCCGCCAGCGTGCCCTCGAGCCGTTCGGTCACGTCCACACCCAGAGTCTCCCCGACGAAGTCCTTGTTGCTCAACGCCATCAGCACCGGCCACCCGGTCTCGACGAGTTCGGCCACGTGCCGCAACAGGATCAGGCCGTGGAACGTGTTCTTGCCGAAATCGTGGGTGGGGTCGATCAGCACCCGGTCACGGGCCACTCCGACCGCAACGGCCCGCTCAGCGGCGGCGGTGACCTGGCGAATCACGTCGTCCACCACCCCGCGGGTAGTCGTACCGTAACTCACCCGGAAGGGTCGCGTCCTGGGCAGCGCACCGCCGGTGTGCGAGCACACCAGGCCGACGCCGAATTCGGCGGCCACCTCGGGCAGGCCCGCGTCGCTGCCCGCCCAGGTGTCGTTGATGATGTCCGCGCCGGCCGCACACGCCAGCCGGGCCACCTCGGGGCGCCAGGTGTCGACGCTGATCAGCTGGTCGGGATAGGCGCCGCGCAGCCATTCGACGAACGGCACCAGTCGGGCGATCTCGGTGTCGGCGTCGACGATCTCCCCCGGTCCGGCCTTGACCCCGCCGACATCGATGACGTCGGCACCCTCGGTGATCGCCCGGTGCACGGCGTCGCGGGCAGCCTCCTCGGCGAAGGTCGCGCCCTGGTCGAAGAACGAGTCCGGGGTGCGGTTGACGATCGCCATGATCAGCGCGCGATCAGCCGCGACGGGGCGACCGCAGAAGGTTGACGACACGACTCCATGGTGCCCGGTCACCGGCGTTGACTCTGCGCTCAGGGCGCGGTCTACTCGCACTTCCCCGCCCCAGACGCAGAGTCGCCGGGGGTGCGGGTCAGCCCTGCGGGCGCTTCCCCGCCGCAACCTCGCCCGGGTAGTCCTCGTAGTACTCGACATAACCCTCTTTGCGCCCGGCCAGCACGTACAGCGGGTCCTCGATATCGGAGCCGTAGGCCTGTTTGCGTAGTTCCACCTTGCGGCTCTTGAACGTGGTGGTGTGCTCCAGCGACTCCACCAACCGCACGAACAACGGCAACGCATAGGCCGGCAACTTGTCATACACCGCCCCGGCCAACGATTTCCCGTCGAAATCCTTGCCGTCGCGCAGCTTGACCGCGGCCATCCCGGCACGCCCGCCGGTATCGGGCACCTCGACGCCGAAGACAGTGCACTCCTCGACGTTCTTGTCCGACGCCACCGCCGCCTCGACCTGTGTGGTCGCCACGTTCTCGCCTTTCCAGCGGAACGTGTCGCCCAGCCGGTCGACGAACGCCGCGTGGAACATGCCCTGCGGCCGCATCACGTCGCCGGTGTTGAAGTACGTGTCGCCCTCTTTGAACGCGTTGCGCACCAGCTTCTTCTCGGTGGCTTCCTTGTCGGTGTAGCCGTCGAACGGCTGCAGCCGGTTGACCGGGCTGAGCAGCAACCCGGGCTCGCCGGCGGGCACCCGACGCACCCGCCCGTTGTCGTCGCGCACCGGCTCGCCGGTGTCCGGGTCGTATTCGACGTAGGCCAGCGGCATCGGCGAAATACCGGTGGTGCGGGGCATATTGAAGAAGTTGATGAACGCGGTGGTTCCTTCGCTGGCGGCGTAGAACTCACACACCCGCTCGATGCCGAAGCGCTTGGTGAATTCGTCCCAGATGTCCGGGCGCAGCCCGTTGCCGGCGATGACGCGGACCTTGTGCTGGCGGTCGGTGGGCTTTTCCGGCTGGTTGAGCAGGTAGCGGCACACCTCGCCGATGTAGATGAACGCGGTGGCGTCGTAGGCGATCACCTCGTCCCAGAAGCGGGACGCCGAGAACGACTTGCCCAGCGCCAGGGTCGCCCCCGAGTTGATCACCGACGACACCGCGACCGTCAGCGCGTTGTTGTGGTAGAGCGGCAGGCAGCTGTACAGAGTGTCGGAGGCCTTCAACCGCAACCCCAGCCCGCCGAACGCGCCGAGGGCCTTGAGCCACCGGTAATGCGTCATCACGCTGGCCTTCGGGTAGCCGGTGGTGCCCGAAGTGAAGATGTAGAACGCGGTGTCGCGGGCCCGCACCGACGACGCCGCGGCCGGGTTGGTCGCGGGCGCGGTGGTGGCGAAGCGCTCCAGGTCTTCGATGGTCAGCACCTCACCGGCCGAACCGCCGGACTCACTGACCGCACTGACCAGGTCGGATTCGGCAATGAGCACCTTGGCGTCGAGCAGGCCCAGGCTGTGCGACAGCACGTCGCCGCGCTGGTGGTAGTTGAGCATGCCGGCGACCGCGCCCAACTTCACCACCGCCAGCATCGTGAGCACCGCGTTGGGCGAGTTGCGCAGCATCACACCGACCACATCACCCGGGCCCACACCTCGCGCGGCCAGCACGGCGGCGTAGCGGTTGGCGGTCGCGTTGGCCTCGCGGTAGGTCAACTGCTGATCGCCGAACTTCAGGAAAACCCGGTCGGCGTAGCGGGCCGCGCGCTCCTGGAACACCGCGCCGATCGAGGTCTTCGAACTCGGCCGCGGCAGCAGGCCGGTCTTCACCGCGCGCAGGATCGAGGGCGTGTCGGCCACCAGAGCGGGCAGCCGAAGAGCGATATCGGTCAGTTTGACTCGTGTGTGTGACTCGTGCTCGGCCACGTGGTCCCTCGATTCCCTAGCAAGCCCGCTGATACCCAATACATACAGCCCGGCCCGGCCGGGCTGTCACGCTGGTGCGCACGCCTGCAGCGCATCGCCGACCTTATCGACCACCACCAGCCGGTCGACCGCTGCCTGCGAGATGTAACCGCTGTCGAGCAAACCGAAGATCCAGGCGCGCACCCCGTCGTAATGCCCCCACGGGTCCAGGATCACGATGGGCTTGTCGTGCACCCCCAGATATCCCTCGGTCCACGCGCTCAGCAATTCGTCCAGGGTGCCGACACCGCCGGGCAGCGCGATGAACGCATCTGCCCGTTGCTCCATCACCTGCTTCCGTTCGCTGAGGGTGTCGGTGACAATCAGCTCGTCGGCCTGCTGGTCGGCCAGTTCACGGTCCAGCAGCATGGTCGGGATCACCCCGACGGTCCAGCCGCCGGCGGCCCGCGCCGCGGCGGCCACCGCGCCCATCGCCGACACGTGGCCGCCGCCCCACACCAGCGTCCAGCCCTGCTGCGCTATCCCCTGACCCAGCGCGGCGGCGAGTTCGAGCAACTCCGGGTGCGTCGGCGTGGCAGCGCAGTAGACGGCCACCGCCCGCCGGCCGCCGTCGCTGTTGTCTGAGGGCACCACCGCAACGTAGACCAACTGCGCAGTTGCCATAAAGTCGAACAGTGCCGATCCGCTGGAACGTCCCGCAACACACCGAGGCGCTGGAGCGGCTGCACGGCGCGTTGCGGGAATCCGGGGGCGGGATCGTGGTCGGACCCGACGGCGTCGGCAAGTCGACGCTGGCCCGACTGGCCGCCGAACGCTGCTGCGCCGAGCACCCGAACACCGTCACCCGCTGGGTCATCGGGACCCCCACCGAGCAGGTGGTGCCCTTCGGCGCCTTCGGACATCTGATCGAATTCGCCGACATCGGGAAACCGGCCGCACTGTTGCGGGCCGCCCGGACGTCGCTGACCCGGGCCGCCCAGGAGAGCGATCTGCTGCTCGTCGTCGACGAGGCCCACGACCTGGACATCCTGTCGGCGACCCTGGTCTACCAGCTCGCCCGCGCCGGCACCGCCCGGATGATCGTCACCGCGCGGGCGGACGCGGCACCGGCCGCCATCGCCGCGTTGTGGACGGACGGCCTGCTGGACCGCATCGACATCGCTCCGCCGGGTGGGCTGACCACCGCGGCGGAGGTCGACGAATTCCTCGCCGAGCTGCCGGCGCCGGCCCGTTCGGTGCTGGACTACCTGGCCCTGGTCGAGCCGCTGACGTTGGCCGATCTCGCCGTGCTGGCCGGCGAGGGCGCGGTCGAGGAGGCAACGGACCTCGGCGCCGCCGAGACCCGGGTACGCAATGACGACGAGCCGGTCGCCTACATCGCCCATCCGCTGTTCGGCGAGCGCGTCCGGGCGACCTCGGGTGGCGACGTGCTGCGACGACGGCGCACCGAGCTGGTCGAGTTGCTCTCCGGACACCCGTGCGAGCACCCCAGCGACCGGTTGCGGCTGGCGTCGCTGGCGCTGGACTGCGACGCGTTGCAGCCGGTCGCCGAGGTGGTCGCCGCCGCGCAAGAGGCGCTGCGGCTCGGCGATCTGTGGCTTGCCGAACGGTTGGCGCGCGCCGCGCTGGACCGATCGGGCGGGCTGGATGCCCGGCTGGTGCTGGGCCAGGCACTGGCCTGGCAGGGACGCGGCCGTGACGCGGGCCAGGTGCTGGCGGCGGTTCAGCCTGCCGACTTGTCCGAAGCCGATCTGATGGCCTGGGCGGTGCCGCGGGCGGCCAACCAGTTCTGGATGTTGGGCGAGCCGGAGAAGGCCACCGCGTTCCTGCAGACGACCCGCAATCGGGTGACCGAGCCGGCCGCCCAGAATGTGCTGGACGGGCTGACCGCCACCTTCGCCATGAACTCGGGAAATCTGCAGCGTGCCCTCGCCGTGGCCACCGACGTGCTGGCCGCGCCGTCGGCCGGCGACATGGCGGTGGCGTGGGCCGCCAGTGCCGCCGCGTTGTCGTCGGCGCGGATGGGACGCTTCGCCGATGTCGGGGCCCTGGTCGACAAGGCAACGGCAGCAGAGCATCCCGGACTGCTGCGGTTCACCGCGGGACTGGCACAGATCACCTCGCTGCTGATGGCGGGTGAGGTCGCGCAGGCGCAGACCCTGGCTCAGCAGTTCACCGACTTCGCCGAACTGCAGCAACCGGGCCGGGCCATCGGTGAGGTGCTGATCGCCCTGGTGCTGAACGTCCGAGGTGAATTCGGTGCTGCCGCAAAGCTGTTGGAGCCCGCCGCCGCCGAGCTGGAACGTTCGGGCTACTCCTGGGGTCCGCTGTCGCTGATCTTGTTGACCACCGCCATCGCGCGCCGGGGCGACATCCCGGGGTCGGCGAAAGCGTTGCGGCGCGCGGAGAACCGGCACGGGACCAAGTCGGCGTTGTTCGCCCCCGAACTCGGTCAGGCGCGCGCGTGGACCAGGGCGACGGCGCGCGACCGGATGGGTGCGACGTCGGCGGCGCGCGACGCCGCCCGGATGGCCGAACGCGCCGGGCAGTCGGCGGTGGCGCTGCTCGCCTGGCATGACGCCGTCCGGCTCGGCGATGTCCGGGCCGTCGAGCCGGTCACCCGGCTCGCCACTGAAATCGACTGCAAGGTAGGCGAAATCGTCGTCCGCCATGCGAGCGCACTGGCCGGCCGGGACACCGCCGGCCTGCGAGCGGTGGCCGACGAATTCGCCGCGATCGGGATGGGCGCGGCAGCGGCCGACGCCGCGGCTCAGGCGCAGGGCTGAGGCCGCTGCTCAGCGCGCAACGACGCGGACCGGGCCGTCGAGTCCGCGGCAGCGAGGTGCGCCACAGCCTGCTACCGGCTCAGGTAGCGGCGCAGCATCTCCACTGACGCCGCGATGTTGGCGACGGGCACCCGCTCGTCACGCTTGTGTGCCAGATTGGGATCGCCGGGCCCGTAGTTGACCGCCGGAATGCCCAGTGCCGCAAAGCGGGACACGTCGGTCCACCCGTACTTGGCCCGGACCTGTCCCCCTGCGGCCTCGACCAGAGACTTCGCCGCGGGATGCGTCAGGCCCGGAAGGGCGCCCGCCGCGGAGTCGGTCAGATCGATCTCGACGTCCAGCCCGTCCAGCACCTCGTGCACGTGGTGTAAAGCCGCTTCGGGCGAGCGGTCCGGGGCGAACCGGAAATTGATCGTGACCGCCGCCGCGTCCGGGATCACATTGCCGGCGACGCCGCCGTCGATACGCACCGCCGACAGGCCCTCGCGGTAGCCGCACCCGTCGATGTCCACGCTGCGCGCCCGATAGCCGGCTAACCGGTCCAGCACCGCACCGAGTTTGTGAATTGCGTTGTCGCCCAGCCACGATCGGGCCGAGTGCGCCCGGGTACCGGTGGCGCGGACCACCACCCGCAGGGTGCCCTGGCAGCCTGCCTCGATCCAGCCGTCGGTGGGCTCACCCAGGATGGCCACGTCGGCGGACAGCCACTCCGGCAACTCGCGCTGGATGCGGCCCAATCCGTTGGCCGCCGACTCGATTTCCTCACAGTCGTACATCACCAGGGTCAGGTCGTGCACCGGGTCGGCGAGGGTGGCCGCCAGATGCAGAAAAACCGCATCCCCGGCTTTCATGTCGGCGGTGCCGCAACCGTGCAGCTGGCCGTCCACCAGCCGGCTGGGCAGATTGTCGGCGACCGGAACGGTGTCCAGATGCCCGGCCAGCAACACCCGCGTCGGACGGCCCAGCGCCGTGCGCGCCAGTACCGCGTTGCCGCTGCGGACGATCTCGAAGCGGGGCGCCTGGGCACGCAGGGCCGCCTCCACCTCGGCGGCGATGCGCGCCTCGTCGCGCGATTCACTGGGAATGTCCACCAACGCCGCGGTCAGCGCCACCGGGTCGCCGCACAAGTCCAACACGGCACCAAGTATGCCGAGCAGTCGCAAAAGCCCCTATTTTGACCGGCAAATGGGTGCTTTTGTGTCTGCTCGCGCGGGAAAGTAACCTGACCGCCGTGACTGGAGCTGCAGGCATCGGCCTGGCGACGCTGGCATCCGACGGATCTGTCCTGGACACGTGGTTCCCCGCACCGGAACTGACCGAGTCCGGCGACAGCGCCACCTCCCGGTTGGCCCTTTCCGACGTGCCCGCCGAACTGGCCGCGCTGGTCGGACGCGACGACGACCGCCGTACCGAGACCATCGCCGTGCGCACTGTGCTCGGGTCGCTGGACGATCAGGCCGCCGACGCGTACGACGCCTACCTGCGGCTGCATCTGCTGTCGCACCGCTTGGTAGCGCCGCACGGGCTGAACGCCGGCGGCTTGTTCGCAGTATTGACCAACGTGGTCTGGACGAACCGCGGCCCCTGCGCCGTCGAGGGTTTCGAGGCGGTGCGGGCGCGGTTGCGCCGGCACGGGCCGGTGACGGTCTACGGCGTCGACAAGTTCCCCCGCATGGTGGACTATGTGCTGCCCACCGGGGTGCGGATCGCCGACGCCGACCGGGTGCGCCTGGGTGCGCACCTGGCGCCGGGCACCACGGTGATGCACGAGGGTTTCGTCAACTTCAACGCCGGCACCCTGGGCGCATCGATGGTGGAGGGCCGCATTTCGGCGGGTGTCGTGGTGGGTGACGGCTCGGACGTCGGCGGCGGCGCTTCGATCATGGGCACCCTGTCCGGCGGCGGCGAGCAGGTGATCTCGATCGGCAAACGCTGCCTGCTGGGCGCCAACGCGGGCCTGGGCATCTCGTTGGGCGACGACTGCGTGGTGGAGGCGGGGCTGTATGTCACCGCCGGCACCAAGGTCAACACCCCCGACGGCAGCACACTCAAGGCAGCCGAGCTGTCCGGCGGCAACAACCTGCTGTTCCGACGCAACTCGCTGAGCGGCGCGGTCGAGGTGGTGCCGCGCGGTGGCCAGGGCATCGCGCTCAACGCGGACCTGCACGCCAACTAACGCGCGTCGAGTTCGGTCCCGCTGGTTTCCGGCAGTCGGTAGACCGAAATCAGGCTCAGTCCCGCCAGCGTCAGCAACAGGTACGCGATGCCGGCCGCGCCATAGGCTGCCAGCAGCCAGCCCGCGACCAGCGGTGGCACCGCACCGCCGGCGATACCCGCCAGATTGATGGACAGCGCCGTCGCGGTGTAGCGGTAGCGGGTGGCGAACAGTTCGGGGACGAAGGACGCAATCGGTCCGAAACAGCTCGCGGACACGGCGTACATGCCCAGAATCGCCACCGCGAACAGGACCGGGTCACGCGAATCGATCAGCGGCATCACCGCCACCGCCCAGGGCAGTGCCGCGGCCCAGCTGACCAGCAGCACGCGGCGCCGCCCGAACCGGTCGCACAGGGTGGCCGTGAGTGCGGCGAACACCAGGCAGGTCAGCCCGCCCAGCACCCCGACGGCCAGGATCAGGTTGCGGGAATACCCCAGTTGGGTATGCGCGTAGCTGGGCAGGTACGCACTGGCGAGATAGGTGAAGGCGAAGCACCCCAGCACGCTGCCGCCGGCCAGCATCACCTCGGCGCGTTGCAGTCGCAGCACCTCGGTCAGCGGGGCCACGGCCGCGTGGGTTCGCTGACCGGCGAACACCGGCGTCTCGCCGACGTTCAGGCGCACGTAGAGCGCGATGGTGATCAGCACCGCGCTCAGCAGGAACGGAATCCGCCACCCCCATTGCAGGAATGCGTGGCTGCCTTCGCCGATGGTGGCGTTGACACCCAGGAACGTCAGGCTGGTCAGCACCAGCGCGATGCCGCCGCCGAGCACGGTGAACATTCCGTAGAACCCGCGCCGATCGACCGGCGCGGATTCGGCGCTCAGCAACGCCGACCCGGCCCATTCGCCGCCGACGGCGAACCCCTGCAGCACCCGCAGCACGATCAGGATCAGCGGGGCCGCCAGGCCGACGGTCGCCGTGCTGGGCACCAGACCCACCGTCACGGTGGACAGCGCCATGATCAGCAGGGTGGCGACCAGGGTTCGCTTACGGCCCAACCGGTCCCCGAAATGTCCGAAGACGGCCGCGCCGAGCGGTCGGGACAGGAACGCGGTGGCAAAGGTGCCCATTGAGGCGACAGTGGCCATCGTCGGACCCAGGTGCGGGTAGAACACCGTGGGAAACACCAGGGCTGCTGCGGTGCCGTAGATGAAGAAGTCGTAGTACTCGACGGCCGAGCCCACCAAACAGGACAGGGCCACCGCTCGCATCGGGCTGGACGCGGGAGCTGCGGCTTCAAGCGTGGTTGGCGGCACCCTGAAAACGGTAGCGGCCCGCAGGTGCGCGTTTGCCTGGGAAGTGCTGGCAGGATGCTGCGAGCCGGTGCGCTGCAGCCACCACCGCCGAAGTGGCCTCCGTGCTGTTCCGTCAGCCCTGGTCGATCAACTGCTTTTTGAGCACCTTGCCCAGCGCGTTGCGGGGCAGCGAGTCCACGATCCGCACTTCGCGAGGTCGCTTGTGCGCTGACAGTTGTTGGGCGACATGGTCTATCAGCTCGGCAGGATCGGCCTGGCCTACCACGTAGGCCACGATCCGCTGGCCCAGATCCGCGTCGGGCAGGCCGACCACCGCCACCTCGGCCACGTCGGCGTGTCCGAGCAGCACGGTCTCGATCTCGCCTGCCCCGATGCGGTAACCGCCCGACTTGATCAGGTCGACCGACTCCCGGCCCACGATCCGGTGCATGCCGCCGTCGTCGACGACGGCGACGTCGCCGGTGCGGTACCAGCCGTCCGCGGTGAATGCCTCAGCGGTGGCCTCGGGGCGGTTGAGGTACCCGTCGAACAGGGTGGCGCCCCGAACCTGAAGTTTGCCAACGGTTTCCCCGTCGTGCGGAACGGGATCGCCGTGGTCGTCGACCATCCGGGTCTGCACGCCGGTCAACGGCCACCCGACCCAACCGGGGCGCCGTTCCCCGTCGGCCCGGGTGGACACGGTGATCAACGATTCGGAGGCACCGTAGCGTTCGATGGGCCGGTGCCCGGTCAACGCCTCCAGGCGTTCGAACACCGGCACCGGCAGCGCCGCACTGCCGGACACCAAAAGTCGTGCTGCTCTTAGCGATTCGGCTGCCGCAGGCTCGGCCGCCAGCCGCGACCAGACCGTCGGCACCCCGAAGTACAGCGACCCGCCCGCGGCCGCGTACCCGTCCGGCGTCGGTTTTCCGGTGTGCACGAACCGATTCCCGACCCGCAGCGAGCCGAGCAATCCGAGTACCAGACCGTGGATGTGGTACAGCGGCAGGCCGTGCACCAGCACGTCGTCGGGTGTCCACTGCCAGGCTTCGGCCAGCGCATCCAGATCCGCCGCGACGGCCCGCCTGCTCACCTGCACGCCTTTGGGCAAACCCGTTGTGCCCGAGGTGTATACCACCATCGCCAGCGCATCCGGTGCCGGTTCGGCGTACCGGTGCCAGGACCGCGCATGCAGGCGGACCGGAACGTGTTGCAGGCCATCGGGATCGTCCGGCACCGGACCCAGCCAGGCCTGGGCGCCGGAGTCGGTGAGCATGTGCCGGCGCTCGGCCACGCCGACGTCGGCGGGCACCGGCACCACCGGCACGCCGGCGATGAGGCAGCCGACGATCGCCAGGACCGTGGACGCCGTCGGAACGGCCAGTACCGCGACCATCCGCGCGCCCGCCACCCGCTCGGCGACCGATGTCGCGCCGCCGACCAGGTCGCTGCGGCTGAGCCGGAAGCCGTCGATGCTGACCGCGTCGGGGATGTCGTCGGCGGTGGCGACCGCAGGATTCAGCGAGGTCAGCAGCACGTGAGCGAGGCTACCGGGTCAGCCACGCTCGTCCCAGATCTTCATCAGGGTGGACAGGATCTCCTCGCCGCGGCCCAGGCCGGCGAGGTGGCTCTCCTCGGGCAGGTGGAACAGTTCGGCGTCGGGCAGCCGGGCGACCATGTGCTCGCCGTGCGAGAACGGGATGATGTGGTCGTGGTCGCCGTGCCACCATTTGACCGGTACCTGCACCTCGTCGAGGTGGAATCCCCAGTCCCGCGCAAACAGCATCACGTCGTTGAAGGGCGCCGCCAGCTGCCGGCGGCTGCCGTTGAGCAGGTCGTCGAGGAACATCGCCTTGAATTCGGGACGGGTCAGCAGGTGCCGATCGGCCTCAGGCGAAAGCAGCGCGTAGATGTCGAGCGCGGTCGAGGCGACCGGCCGGATCCCCTGGATCAGCATGCTGGCGCCGATCCGCAGCGGGTTGCCACCGAACTTCAGCAGTGGTGCGACCCGCACGCCCAGTGTCATCGCGCCGCCGCTGATGCCGTCGGGACCCTGCGTCGGCGCCACGCCGCCGAGCACCCCGACCGCGACCACCCGGTCAGCCAGCCGCGCGCCACATGCCAGCGAATAGGGTCCGCCCCCGGACAATCCGACGACTGCCATGTGCTCGATGCCCAAGGTGTCGGCGATGGCGCGCAAGTCGCCGGCGAACTCCGAGATGGCTTCGTAGCGGTGCGGCGTCGAGGAGCCGATGCCGGGCCGGTCGATACCGATCAGGCGGATGTCGTGGTGTTCGGCGTAGATGCGGGCTTCGGTCGGGATCTGGCGCCGGGCACCCGGAGTGCCGTGCAGCCAGAACACCGCGCGCCCCTGCGGGGCCCCGAACTCGGCGAAACCGATCTGCCGGTTGTCGCCGACGGCGATGTTCCCCTCGAGTTTCGGACGGTCGATCGCGACGGCCATGCCGAACACCTTTCTATCGGATACGTTAACGCATTGGAAATCTTATCAGTGCAGCTCAGACGACTCGCGCCGGTCCACCTCGGTCCGGTTCCCGCCGGCTCGCTTGGCCCGGTACATCGCCGAATCCGCACTGTCGATGAGACGGTGCACCACATTCTGCACGGTCGCCGACGAGCAGACGCCGGTCGCTATACCGATGCTCACGGTGAAACCGGGGGCTGTCGCATCCGCGGCGAGCGCGGCATGTATCCGACCGGCCACCGCGCGTCCGGCGCTGGAGTCACCGCGCAGCACGATCACGAACTCCTCGCCGCCGATCCGCGCGGCGGCCGTATCCAACGATGCATCGGCGACACCGGCGCGGATGCACTCGGCGATGGTGGTGAGCACCCGGTCCCCGACTTCGTGCCCATGGGTGTCGTTGATCGCCTTGAATCGGTCGACATCCACCGTCAGCACCGTCACCGGTGTCACCGTCGCACCCACCAGGCCGTCCAGACTGTTCTCCAGGCCGCGGCGATTGTTCAGCCGGGTCAACGGATCGTGAAGCGCCGCAACGGCACCGGTGCGCAGCGTCAGCAGATACGCCTGCATCACGACGGGAAATCCCAAGACGATCGGCACGACTATCAGCAGGTTGATGGTGGTGACGTTGCCGGGAAACAGATGCTGGCGCAACGATTCGGCGTAGCACCAGCCGATCGACCCCGCCGAGAACATCAGATGCGCTGTCAGCGCCCGCGGCCCGTGCAGGACAACGATGTAGAAGCCGTTGATGGCCAGCACCGTCAAGCCGGGCATGGCCAGGAACGTCTGACTCACGTTGACGACGGTGCCGAGGATGCACAGATTGGAAACAAGGATGAACAGCGCCGAAACCCGCTCGGAGGGGAACGGTCCGAACGCCCACCCGATGCCTGATACCGCCGCCACCGCGACGATGAAATAGCTGACTTCGGGGATCTTCAGGTAGGGGTAGACGGCGGTGAGGATGCTGATGCCGGCGTAGAACACCATCAGGATTCCCATGAACACCTGGTGTAGCCGCAGCAATCCGCGGTTGCGCAGCTGCTGCACCGTCCAGTCGAAACCCGACGGCTGGTTCCACCAGCCGACCACGAAGTCTCTGAACGCCCTGCGCACCGGCCCGACGCCCCCTCTCTGTCCAGGGCAGTCTAGGACGGCATCGGCCCGGCGCTAGGCGTTCAGCACCCGTTCGCCGATGATCCGCTGGTCGCGCAGTTCGGCCAGTGCGTCGTCGGAAAGCCCGAGCGCACGCAGGATTTCGTCGTTGTGCTGACCGAGGGTGGGCGGGGCGGTGCGGTGGTGCCGACCGGGCCCGGGTGTGATCCGGAACGGCCAGCCCGGAAAGCGGCGCGGTCCGGTGACGGGATGCTCGAACCGTTCGTAGAAATCCCGGGCGGCGAGCTGAGCGAACTCGTACATCTGGTCGCCGGTGACCACCTGCTCGGCCGGAATGCCCTGTGCGCGAAGCTGTTCGACGATGACCTGTGCTCGCTGAGTACGGGTCCAGGCGGCGACCAGTTCGTCGAACACATCGTGGTTCAGGGACGGGTCGTCGGGCAGCGACAGCGCCACCCACGTCCCGTCCTGGGTCGGGTAGACCCCTTGCAGGTGACCGCGCCGCCGATTGCCGGCACGGGGGCACACCACACCATTGCGCGAGTACTCGATCACCGGTTCGGCGGTCACGCAGGCGGCGACCTCGATCTGGGCGACCTCGATCAGCTGGCCCTGTCCGGTGCGGCGCCGGTGTTCCAGCGCGGCCAGCAAGGCGACCCCGGCGTGCACGCCGACGATCGGATCGGCCGGACCCTGCAGGTTGCACGGCGGCCCGTCGGGGTAGCCGGTCACCGCCGTCATCCCCGACGTCTGCTCGATGTTCAGCGCCCAGCCGACGTAGTCGCGCCACGGCCCGTCCAGTCCGAAGCCGGGCATGCGGACCGCGATCACATCCGGGTTGAGCGCCACCAGCGACTGGTAGTCCAGGCCGATTTGCTCGACCACGCGCGGGGAGAAGTTCTCCACCACGACGTCGGCCTGCGCGGCCAGCCGGTGCGCGATGTCGCGCCCGCGCCGGGTGTTCAGATCCAGGGTGAGGTCGCGCTTGTTGAGGTTGGTGGCCTGCCACAGTGCGCTGCGCTCGTACCAGTCCTCACCCTCGAAGGGATAGGCACCGGAATAGCGGTGGCCGTCGGGACGCTGGATGGACTCGATCTTGACGATGTCGGCGCCGAACGCACCCAGATAACAGGTGAGGTAGGCGCCGGCCCAGAAGGTACTCAGATCTAGCACGCGCAGTCCCTGGAAAGGGGATTCCGGCGGCGGGGGCGGCACAGTGGCGCAGTGCGGCGGGGCAGCATCACCGGCGCCCATCCGAAAGGGCGGACCGGGGCGGCGAAATCCGTTGCCCTCGATGAAGAATCCGCGCTCGGCGTACTGCGGCGAATCCAGGATGGTGGCGCCGTCGTTGACCGGGGCCGCCGGGATCCGCATCGCCTGGCTCAGTTCGACGAGTTCGGCCACCGTCTGCGCGGCGAGCAACGGCGCTGCCTTGGCGAAGAACTCGGCACGCTCCGGGCCGCCCAGCATGATGGCGATCTGGTGCTCACCGAACTCCGGCAGTCCCAGCATCGCGCACACGTCGAGCCAGTGCTGCCCGGTCAGACAGTTGATACCGACCCACCCGTCGGCTGCGCGCACCACACCAAGCATCGGTGCCGCCCGGACATTCGGTTCCAGCCCAAGGCTTTTCATCCGCTCGGCCATCAGCATCGGATACGGCAGGGTGGACAGCAGCGACTCGAACTCCGAGACGTCGACCTGCCGGAAGCCCGTCGATCGCAACGCGGTCAATGCGGCCATCCCACCGTAGACACCGGCGACGTATTCCGAGATCCGGGCACCGGCCTGCACCGGCGGGCGCTGCGGATCCCGGGTGCTGATCCAACCGGACACCGCCTGCATGGTCAGCGGGGTGGCGATGCGGTCACGCCACGGCCCGGTCTGTCCGAAGGGAGAGATGCTCAGCAACACCAGGTTCGGGTTGATCCGCGCCAGCGTGACGGTGTCCAGGCCCCAGCCCGCCAGCGTGCCGGGTGCGTGGTTCTCCACGAGTACGTGGGTCCGCGCGATCAGGCCTTCGGCGGTCGCCCGGTCACCTGGCTGAGCGAAATCCAGTGTGATGCACTGCTTTCCGGCATTGAGATATTCGAACAGACCACTATGCTGCGGGTCGGGTATCCCGCTGGGGAAAGGCCCCCACCGGCGCAACGGATCACCGTCCGGAGGTTCGATCTTGACGACCTCGGCACCGAGGTCGGCGAGCAACTTGGCGGCGTACGGTCCGGCGATCTCGGTGGCGATTTCGACCACGTGCAGCCCCGACAGGGGCCCGGTCACGCGGGCACGCCGATGGCCATCGACTCCATGTACTGGTGCACCCCGCCGATCCCGCCGCCTTCCCGGCCCAGCCCGCTCAACTTGAATCCACCGAACGGCGCCGCGCCGGCACCACAACCGTTGACCGCTACCTGTCCGGTCCGGATCCGGCGGGCGACGCCCACCGCCCGCTCCACGTCACCGCTCCACACCGCGCCGGAAAGGCCGTAGCGCGAGTTGTTCGCGATCGCGACCGCATCGTCGTCGTCGCGGTAGCGCACCACGCTCAGCACCGGCCCGAACACTTCCTCCTGGGCGATCACCGAATCCGGCTCGACCTCGGTCAGGATCGTCGGCTCGAAGTAGAACCCGACGTCCAAGCCGGCCGGCCGGCCGCCCCCCGTCGCCAACCGGGCTCCGCCGTCCAGCGCGCCGGCCACGTGGGCCGCCACCCGGTCGCGTTGCGCGTCGCTGATCAGCGGGCCCATCTGCACCGCGGCGTCGGTCGGGTCACCCACTTCGACCTCGCGGGCCAGTGCCACCAACCGGTCCACGACGTCGTCGTGCAAGGCATCGGGCAGCAGCAGCCTGCTCTGCAGAATGCAGGCCTGCCCGGCGTGCAGCGAGCAACAGTCGAACAGCAGCTGCTGCAACATCTCGTCGGTGACCTCGGTGTCGTCCAGGAGGATGCACGCCGACTTGCCCCCCAGTTCCAGCAGAATCCGTTTGAGGGTGTCGCCCGCGGCCGCCATCACCTGGCGCCCGACCACCGAGCTGCCGGTGAAGCTGACCATGTCGATCCGCGGATCGGTGGTGAGCAGCTTCGCCGCGTCGACGCCGGACGGGGTGACGACGTTGACCACCCCGGGCGGGATGTCGGTGTGCTCGTCGATGAGCCGGGCCAGCGCCAGCCCGGCCAGCGGGGTCAGCGGCGAAGGCTTGAGGACGACGGTGTCGCCGGCGGCCAACGCGTGGTTGAGCTTCATCACGTTGAGGCAGTGCGGGAAGTTCCACGGCGTCAGGATCGACACCACACCCAGCGGCTGGTGCCGGAGCAGCGTGGTCCCGGCACCGATCCCGGTCACAGCGTCGTCGGCCAACTGGGTGGCCAGCTGGGCGGCGTGGATGGACATGAACGCCGCCCCGTCGACTTGCATCAGCCGCTCGTTCTGGATGCAGCCCCACTCCTGCTGAGACAGCGCGAAGAAGTCGTCGGCGTGCTTGAGCAGCGCCTCCCCGAGTTGGGTGAGGCACCTCGCCCGGTCTTCGGGTGTCGAACCGGCCCAGGGGCCGTCGTCGAATGCGCGCCGTGCCGCGCCGATCGCATCGCCGACCTGGCCGGTGCTCGCGTCGGGTGCGGTGGCGATGACCTGCTCGGTGGCCGGCGAGATGTCGTCGTAGCGACCGTTCTCCGGTTCGACCCAACGCCCGTCGATGTAGAGCTGGTAGCTGTCCACGAGCGCCGGTAACACAGCCATCTGCTTCCTCACCCCAAGGATCGATGATGTCGGTCATCTATTCCCCTGGTGTACACCCGCTGAACCCGGGCGTCAATCACTGCACAACTGAATTCTGCGCTGTTTCATAGTGTTGCGGGCGTGTTGACAGCGCGATTACCAGCAGAGTAGACACAATGCACAAGACACTTTCGATAAATGTGTCGGATCGGAGGAACGCCCCGCCGTGCACACCGACATCCCACTGCACTCACCGGAGTTCTATGCCGGCGACCCGTATCCGGCCTACCGGGAGCTGCGTGCGACATCGCCGGTGCATTGGAACGACGTGACCGGATTCTGGGCGCTGCTCAAGTACGAGGACATCCGGTTCGTGTCGAGCAACCCGGCGCTGTTCACTTCCACCAAGGGCATCAGCATTCCGGACCCGGACATGCCGAACCCGGTGCAGGACGGCAACCTCATCTTCACCGATCCGCCGCGGCACCGGCAGATGCGCAAGCTGATCAACGCCGGCTTCACCCGGCGCCGGGTTTCGGTGCTCGAGCCCAAGATCCGCGAGATCGTGCGCGGCATCCTCGACGAGGTCGAACCCGGCACGGTGCACGAATTCGCCGAGGAGATCGCCGCCCCGCTGCCCACCCGGATGATCGCCGAGCTGATCGGTGCGCCCGCCGAGGATTGGGAGCAGTTCCGGACCTGGTCGGACGCGGCCACCGGGACCGCCGACCCCGAGATCGAACTCGACGCGTTCGTGGCCATGGGCCAGCTGTTCGAGTACTTCCAGAAGCTGATCGCCGCCCGGCGCGCCGATCCACGCGACGACCTGCTCTCGGTGCTGGCGGCGGCCGAGATCGACGAGCACCGGCTCAGCGACGAGGATCTGCTGAACTTCGCCTTCCTGCTGCTGGTGGCCGGCAACGAGACGACCCGCAACCTGATAGCGCTGGGCACCCTGGCCCTGATCAACCACCCCGACCAGGCCCGCCTGCTGGTCGAGGACCCCACGTCGATTCCGGTCGCAGTGGAAGAGATGCTGCGGTGGAACAGCCCGGTGGTGAGCATGTCGCGGGTGGCGACCGCCGACGTCGACATTCGCGGCCGGCTGATCCGGGCCGGCGACGTGGTGACGATGCTCTACGGGTCGGCCAACCGCGACGAAGACGTATTCGGGGCTGACTCAGAGGACTTCAAGGTCACGCGCCATCCGAATCCGCACATCGCGTTCGGCTGCGGTGAACATTCCTGCATCGGTGCGCAATTGGCGCGGCTGGAGGCGACCGTGCTGTTCGAGGAGTTGCTGCGGCGCTTCCCGCGCCTGGACCTGGTCGGCGACGTCGACCGGATGAAGGCCACGATGGTGCCCGGGGTCAAGCGGATGCCGGTACGGCTGGAGGTCTGAGACATGGATCTCGAATACACCCCGGAACAGCAACGGCTGCGCGCCGAGATGCGTGCCACACTGCAACAGGTGATGACACCCGAACGCGTCGCGGCGATCGGCAAGAACATCGAGGGCGGCCCCGCTGTCCGGGACTGCGTGCGCGCGCTGGCAGCGGCCAACCTGCTTGGCGTGGGATGGCCCAAAGAATATGGTGGACAGGGTTTTTCGGCAATCGAGCAGTACATCTTCGGCGAGGAGGCCCGCCGGGCCGGGGCACCGATCCCGTTGGTGACGCTCAATACCGTCGGTCCGACGTTGATGCAGCGCGGCACCGAGGAGCAGAAGCAGAAGTTCCTGCCGGCCATTCTGGACGGCAGCGTCGAATTCGCGATCGGTTACTCCGAACCAGGCGCAGGCAGTGACCTGGCCTCGGTGCGCACCACCGCCGTCCGCGACGGCGACGAATACGTCATCAACGGCCAGAAGATGTTCACCAGTGGCGCGGCCTACGCCGACTACATCTGGCTGGCGGTCCGCACCGATCCGAATGTGAAGAAGCACAAGGGAATCTCGATTCTGATCGTGCCGACGTCGGCGCCGGGTTTCTCCTGGCAGCCACTGCACACCATGCCGGGCATCTCGACGTTCTACACGTTCTACGACAACGTGCGGGTTCCGGTCAGCGCGCTGGTCGGCGAGGAGAACCAGGGGTGGGAACTGATCACCACCCAGTTGAATTTCGAACGCGCCGCGCTGGGCAACCTGGGTGCACTCGAGCCGTTGTTCGAAAAGACGGTGGCCTGGGCGACCGAGACCGAACTCGACGGTGCCCGCGTCATCGACCAGCCCTGGGTCCAGCTGGCACTGGCCCGGGTCGAAGCCGAGGTCGCTGCCTACAAGCTGGTCAATCTGCGGGTGAACGCCGCGATGACCAAAGGTGTGCTGAACATGGGTGAAGCCTCGGCGGCGAAGGTGTTCGGCACCGAACTCACCCAGCAGGTGGCCCGTCAGCTGCTCGAGGTGCTCGACGGCAACGGAGTGCGCCGCGGCGCGGACGCTCCGCTGCGGGGCGCCCTGGAATCGGCGTACCGGCAGGCCGTGATCAACACGTTCGGCGGCGGCGCCAATGAAATCCAGCGTGACATCATCGCGATGGCGGGACTGCGCATGCCGCGCGCACCTCGTGATCTTCGCGCGGCCGCAGACAAAGGAGGATCGACCTAAGTGACCGACGCAGAAGTGCAAGACAGGGTGCGGGCCCTGGTCGGCAAACCGACCGGCGGCACCGGAAAGCCCTCGGTGGCTCCAGATCCGGTCAATCAGCCGATGATCCGGCACTGGGCCTACGCCATGGACGACCTGAATCCGGTGTACATCGACCCTGATTTCGCGGCGACCTCGCGGTTCGGTGGCATCGTCTCGCCGCCGGTGATGCTGCAGACCTGGACCATGCCCTCGCCGAAGCTGGACGGGATCGGGGACCGCGGGGGCGCGCCCGTCGAAATCAGAAGCAACCCAACGGCTTTCCTGGACGAGGCCGGATACCGCAGTACGGTGGCCACCAATTCCGAATTCGAGATCGAGCGTTATCCGCGGCTGGGCGACCTGATCAGCGCGACGACGGTCTACGAGTCGGTGTCGGAGGAGAAGAAGACGGCGCTGGGCACCGGGTTCTTCCTGACCTGGCTGACCACCTATACCAATCAGGACGGCGAAGTGCTTGGGCGACAACGTTTCCGGGTCCTGCGATTCAAGCCGGCCAACTGATGGCCACCCGGATGGCGCCCACCATCAGCGCCGACACCGCGTTCTTCTGGAACGGATTGAAGCAGAACAAACTCCTGATCCAGCGCTGCAGCGGCTGTGCGACGCTGCGGCACCCGCCCCGGCCGATGTGCGCGCAGTGCCGCTCGCTGGAGTGGGAGCCGATCGAGGCGTCCGGGCGCGGCACGGTGTACAGCTACGTGATGCCGCACCAGCCGCGCGTCCCGTTCTTCGACTACCCCTACATTGTGGTGTTGGTCGAACTCGAGGAAGGGGTTCGGCTGGTGTCCAACCTGACCGACATCGATCCGGCTGAGGTGGAAGTCGGTATGCCGGTGCAGCTGTACTTCCAGACCTACGACAACGACTTGACGCTGCACCAGTTCCGGCCGAGTCGGTAGCCATGGATTTCACCTTCACCGAAGAGCAGGAAACCATCGCCAAGCTGGCCCGGGAGATCTTTGATCGCCGGGCCACACCGGAACGGCTCACCGAACTGGAGGCCGGTGACACGCGCTACGACGAGGCCCTGTGGAAGGAACTCGCCACCGTCGACCTGCTCGGGACCGCACTGCCGGAATCGTTCGGCGGCAACGGTGGCGGCTTCGTGGAACTCGGCGTGCTGCTGGCCGAAGTCGGGTGGGCGGTGGCCCCGGTGCCGGCCTACCCGACGCTGGTGCTGGGCGCCGACCCGATCGCCCGGCACGGCAATCCCGGCCAACAGCACCGTTTCCTGCCCGATGTCATTGCCGGGCAACGCATCCTGACGGCCGGCCTGGCCGAGCCCGGCCGGTCCGACCCGACACGTCCGGCCACCACCGCCCGCCGCGACGGCGCGACCTGGCGCCTGGACGGGGCCAAAGAACTGGTGCCGGCTGCGCAACTGGCCGACACGGTGCTGATTCCGGCAGCGGTCGACGACGGGGACGTCGCGGTGTTCCTGGTGGCGACAGACGCACCCGGGGTCGAGGTCCGGGCGGTGCCGACCACCGATCGCGAACCGCACGCCGACGTACTCCTGGCCGGTGCAACCGTTTCCGACGACGACCGGATCGACGTCGACGTAGCGGCGCTGTACACGCGCGCACTGGTCGCGCTGTGCGCGGTCCAGCTCGGCGTCGCCGACCGGGCCCTGCACATCGCCGCCGAATACACCACCGGGCGGGAACAATTCGGCCGGCCGATCGGCAGCTTCCAAGCCGTGCAACAGCGGATGGCCGACGCCTTCATCGATGTCGAGGCGATCCGCTGGACCACCTGGCATGCGGCGTGGCTGATCGGCGCCGGGCAATCCGCCGACCGGGCGGCCCGCATCGCCAAATTCTGGGCCGCCGACGCCGGGGCCCGGGTCACCGCCACAGCCCAACACGTGCACGGCGGCATCGGGATCGACACCACCTATCCGCTGCACCGCTACTTCCTGTGGGCCAAGCACAACGAGCTGACCCTGGGCCCGGCCTCCCAGCAACTTGCCCGCCTCGGCGCGACCTATTCGGAAGGACGTTAGATGACGACCACCGCCAGCCGGACCAGCACGTTGAAGTGGGCTGACATCGAGGTCGGTGACGAGCTCAGTCCCCTCGAAATCCCTGTCGACACCACGAAGATCGTGGCCGGGGCGATCGCCTCACGCGACTTCATGCCCGTGCACCACGACCGCGACTACGCCAAGAAGCAGGGCTCCCCCGACCTGTTCATGAACATCCTGACCACCAACGGGTACTGCGTGCGGTTCCTCACCGACTGGGCCGGCCCCGAGGCGATGGTGAAGAACCTCGCGATTCGCCTTGGCGTGCCGTGCTTTCCGGGCTCCACGCTGAGCTTCACCGGCAGCGTGTCCGCCAAGAACCCCGGCCAGGACGGCGAGAATTTCGTCGAGGTCACCTTCCGCGGCTCCAACAATCTCGGCGATCACGTCTCGGGCACCGCGGTGCTCAGTCTGCTGGACGGGCCGCAGGCATGAGCAGCACGCAACGGGGCACCCTCGCCGGCCACTGTGCAATAGCCGGGATCGGGCAGACCGAGTTCTCCAAGGAGTCCGGCCGCAGCGAGCTCCAATTAGCTTGCGAGGCAGTCAGTGCCGCGCTCGACGACGCCGGTCTGGCGCCGGCCGATGTCGACGGCATGGTCACCTTCACCATGGATTCCAGTGACGAGATCGAGATTGCCCGCAACGTCGGCATCGGCGATCTGAGCTTCTTCAGCCGGGTACACCACGGCGGTGGCGCGGCCGCCGGCACCGTGGTGCACGCCGCGATGGCGGTCGCGACCGGCGTCGCCGACGTGGTGGTGTGCTGGCGGGCCTTCAACGAGCGCTCGGGTTTCCGGTTCGGCGGCAGCGGGCGCACCAGTGCCGAGACGCCGCTGTTCATGGCGCACTATGCGCCGTTCGGTCTGATCACGCCGGCGGCGTGGGTGGCGTTGCACGCCCAGCGCTATATGTCCACCTACGGCGTCACCAACGAGGACTTCGGGCGCATCGCCGTCGTCGACCGCGCGCACGCCGCCCGCAACCCCGACGCGTGGTTCTACGAACGTCCGATCACGCTGGAAGACCATCAGAACTCGCGCTGGATCGTCGAACCCGTGCTGCGCCTGCTGGATTGCTGCCAGGAGAGCGACGGTGGGGTGGCGCTGGTGGTCACCAGCGCCGAGCGGGCGCGCGACCTGCGTCGACCGCCGGCGATCATCGCGGCGGCCGCCCAGGGCGCGGCAGCCAACGGCGAGATGATGACCAGCTACTACCGCGACGACATCACCGGACTCCCGGAGATGGGCGTCGTCGCCGACCGGCTCTGGCGTGACTCCGGGCTCAAACCGGCCGACATCCAAACCGCTTTCATCTACGACCATTTCACGCCGTTCGTGTTCACCCAGCTGGAAGAACTCGGCTTCTGCGGGCGCGGCGAGGCCAAGGACTTCGCCACCGTGGAGCGGCTGTCGCTGGGTGGTGAGTTCCCGATCAACACCAACGGCGGCCTGCTCGGCGAGGCGTACATCCACGGCATGAACGGCATCACCGAAGGTGTCCGGCAGGTCCGCGGCACGTCGTACAACCAGGTCGAGGGTGTCGAGCACGTACTGGTCACCTCGGGCACCGGGGTGCCCACCAGTGGGCTGATCCTCGCCCGGGACGGCTAGCCCGATGACCCAGGCTTCCACTTCCACCGCGACGCGTGACCTCATCCTGGAATCTGCGTATGCCTGCTTCCGCAAGCACGGGCTGTTGAAGGCGACGATCGTCGACATCGCCCGGGAGGCGGGGGTGTCCCGCAGCACCATCTACGAGTATTTCCGCGACAAGGGCGAGATTCTGGAGGCGTGCGCCGAACATGCCTCCGAGCAGTTCTACCGGGAGATGTCCCGGGCGATGGCGCCGGGCAGTTCGCTGGAGGACAAACTCGCAAATGCGGCGGTGTTCGTCACCCAGGCCCGCAGGGCCATCGCCTCTGAGGAGTACTTCGACGAAGATGCGATCAGCCTGCTGCTGACCAAGGACGCCGCGGTGCTGTTGCGGGAATGCATCGACTTCTTCGCGCCCTACCTGTCGGCCGCGAAACTCACCGGTGAGGTCCGCAAAGACCTCGACGTCGAATCGGCCGGCGAATGGTTCGCCCGAATCCTGTTCTCGTTGTTCAGCACTGCCTCACCGATCCGCGATATGGGCGATCCCGCAGTGGTGGCCGAATTCGTCAGCGCGCACGTGGTGCGCGGATTCGCCAGCGACACCACGCGTCGCGGCCCGTTGCGGAGTCGGTGAGCCGAGCCCGGCCGTCGGCGTCACTTTTGCCCGCCGGCAGGGCCGAGGCGCAATAGTTATCCTCACGCTGAACGTAACGGCAAGAGTTGCAGCGGTTTTGCGTCCGGTTAGGCTGCGATCGTGGTCGATCATCCCTCGTCGTATCTGGTGCTGGCTTCCCAGCGCAGCGGGAGCACCCTGCTGGTCGAATCGCTGCGCGCGACCGGGGTGGCCGGCGAACCACAGGAGTTCTTTCAGTACCTGCCCAGCACCAGTCAGTCCCCGCAGCCCCGGCAGTGGTTCGCCGACGTCGACGACGAGTCGATCCTGAGCCTGCTGGATCCGTTGGACGAGGGAAAACCCGACCTCGCACCTGCCGAAATCTGGCGCGACTACATCCGCACGGTGGGCCGCACGCCCAACGGCGTGTGGGGTGGCAAGCTGATGTGGAACCAGACGCCACTACTGCTGGACCGGGCCGCCGCGTTGCCGGACCGCTCCGGCGAGGGGCTGTTGTCGGCTATCCGCGACGTGGTCGGCGAGGATCCGCTGCTCATCCACATTCACCGCCCCGATGTCATCTCGCAGGCCGTGTCGTTCTGGCGTGCGGTGCAGACCCGGGTCTGGCGCGGACGGCCCGACCCGGTCCGCGACGCCCGCGCCACCTATCACGCCGGCGCGATCGCGCACGTCGTCACAATGCTGCGGGCGCAGGAGGAAGGCTGGCAGAACTGGTTCGCCGAGGAAAACGTCAAGCCGATCGAGATCTCCTATCCGGTGTTGTGGCGCAACCTGACTCAGGTAGTGGGCGACATCCTGGAGCAGTTGGGCCTCGATCCCCGGCTGGCACCCGAACCGGTACTGCAGCGCCAAGCCGATCAGCGTTCCGACGACTGGGTGGACCGTTATCGCGCTGACGCCGAAAGAGAAGGACTACCAACATGATTCGTGCCAACCACGATGCACGGCGAAACGGACAGGAGCCGCACCGATGACGACAGCGGTAGAAGCGCGGCGTGTCGACGAGCTGCGACTGCTGGAAGCCGAGGCGGTCCACATCATCCGCGAAGTGGTCGCCGAGCTGGAGCGCCCGGTGTTGCTGTTCTCCGCCGGCAAGGACTCCATCGTGCTGCTTCGGCTGGCGGAGAAGGCATTTCGGCCACTGCCGTTGCCGTTCCCGGTGATGCACGTCGACACCGGGCACAACTTCCCCGAGGTCATCGAGTTCCGGGACCGCCGGGTCACCGGCGAGGGCCACAAGCTGATCGTCGCGTCGGTGCAGGAGTCCATCGACAACGGCCGGGTACCCGATCCCGGCCCGTCGGCTTCCCGCAACCGGGCCCAGACCCGCACCCTGCTCGACGCGCTCGAAGCAGGCGGCTTCGACGCGGCGTTCGGCGGCGCCCGCCGCGACGAGGAACGCGCCCGGGCCAAAGAACGGATTCTGAGTTTCCGCGACGAGTTCGGCCAGTGGGATCCGCGCGCGCAGCGTCCGGAGCCGTGGTCGCTCTACAACGGCCGGATCAAGAAGGGCGAACAGGTCCGGGTGTTCCCGCTGAGCAACTGGACAGAACTCGACGTGTGGCGCTACATCGAGCTGGAAGACCTTGAAATACCGTCGATCTACTACGCGCACGAGCGCGAGGTG
Source organism: Mycobacterium sp. NGS24 (assembly GCF_059813065.1). NCBI lineage: Bacteria > Bacillati > Actinomycetota > Actinomycetes > Mycobacteriales > Mycobacteriaceae > Mycobacterium > Mycobacterium sp. NGS24. Next base: position 72,373 of record NZ_JCALDW010000018.1, on the reverse strand, counting down.
TTCGCGCGGGACGGCATCCTGCTGGCGGTGTCGGAGTACACCAGCCCGGCCGACGGCGAAGAAGCGAAGAAGGAATGGGTGCGGTACCGCACCGTCGGCGACCTGACCATCACCGGAGCGGTGCGCTCCGAAGCCACCGACATCACCGTTGTGATCACCGAGATCTCGGCGGCCACGGTGTCCGAGCGCGGCGAGACGCGGGCCGATGACCGCACGTCGGCCGCCGCGATGGAGGACCGCAAGCGAGAAGGGTACTTCTGATGACTGTTTCCGAGAAGGCCGAGAAGGCCGAGAAGGCCGACAAGGCCGACAAGATCGTGCATCCCAAGGGTGTGACGCGTCAGCTGCTGCGGATCACCACCGCGGGCTCGGTGGACGACGGCAAGAGCACCCTGATCGGCCGGCTGCTGCACGACACCGACAGCCTGCCGCTGGACCACCTCGAAGCCGTCACCGACGACGAGGGCGTCGCCGACCTCGCGGCACTGTCCGACGGTCTGCGCGCCGAACGCGAGCAGGGCATCACCATCGACGTCGCCTACCGCTTCTTCTCCACCGAGACCCGCAGCTACATCCTGGCCGACACCCCCGGCCACGAGCGCTACACCCGCAACATGTTCACCGGGGCCTCCAACGCGCACGTCGCGGTCCTGTTGGTGGATGCGCGCGAAGGCGTGCTCCGCCAGACCCGCAGGCACGCGCGGATCGCAAAGTTGTTGGGTATCAAGCACTTTGTCGCGGCGGTGAACAAGATCGACCTGATCGACTTCGACCAGGCTAAGTTCGCCGAGGTGGAGGAGCAACTGAGTCAGGTCGCGGGACGGTTGGGCGAGGTGGACCTCAAGGTGATCCCGCTCGCGGCCAAACACGGCGACAACGTCGTGCACCGTTCCGACCGGACACCCTGGTATGACGGCCCCACGCTGCTGGACTACCTGGAGGGCGTCGAGCTGGCCGCGCCGCAGGCTGAAGCCTCCCGGCTGCGCCTGCCGGTGCAGTGGGTTTCGCGCCCGACCGACCACCAGCGCCGCCGCTACACCGGGCGGCTGGCGGCGGGCACGCTCAGCGTCGGCGACCCGGTGATCTCGCTGCCAGCGGGCACCACGTCGACGGTGACGGCCCTGGACACCCTCGACGACGACCGCAAGACCGCGGTGGCACCGCTTTCGGTGTCGATCGAACTGGAAGACGATATCGACGTCGGCCGGGGCGACGTCCTGGTCAGCGGGGCCGAGGACGCGGTCCTGCCGGTGCTGGCCCGGGAACTCGACGCCACCGTGTGCTGGTTCATCGACAACCCGCTGCGGGCCGGCGACCGGTTGGCGCTCAAGCAGACCACCCGGACGGTGCGGACCACCGTGCAGGAACTGCACTCGCGCCTGGACCCCGAGACGCTCGACGAGATCGACCAGCCGGTTGAGTTGACACTCAACGACATCGGCACCGTGACGCTGCGGACCAGCTCGATCATCATCGCAGATCCCTACACCGACAACCGCGACAGCGGCGCGTTCATCCTCATCGACGAAACCACCAACGACACCGTCGGCGCCGGCACCATCATCGAGGCCCGGGAGGTCAAGCCGGGCGCCAGCCAGCGCACCGACATCCGTTGGCACCCTTCGGCGTTGGACCGCAAGCACCGTTGGAAGGCGACCGGGCAGCCGGGTGCCACCATCTGGTTCACCGGTTTGCCGGCATCAGGGAAGTCCACCGTCGCGGTGGCCGTGGAACGTGCGCTCGTCGAATCCGGGCGCGTCGCCTACCTGCTCGACGGCGACAACCTGCGCCACGGACTGTCCGACGATCTGGGCTTCTCCCCCGGCGACCGCACCGAAAACATCAGGCGGGTAGGGCATTTGACACGGTTGCTGGCCGACGCCGGCGTGGTAGCCCTCGCCTCGCTGGTGTCGCCGCTCAAATCCGACCGCGAAACCGCCCGCGCCCTCAACGACGCCGCCAAACTGCCGTTCATCGAGGTGCACATCTCCACCTCGCTCGAAGAGTGCGAGAAGCGCGACCCCAAGGGGCTGTATGCGCGGGCGCGCAGCGGCGAACTGAAAGGCCTGACCGGGGTGGATGCGCCCTACGAGCCCCCGGAGAACGCTGACCTGGTGCTCGACACCACCGGCGCCGACATCGACGAGCTCGCCGCCCAGGTGATCAGGCTGCTCGACGAGCGCAGCCCACGCAGCGGCTAGGTAGCGGCGGTGGCGCTGTCCTTGGCATGCGCGGCCGTGTAGACCTCGGCCAGAAACTGCTCCACCGCCACCGCGGCGTGCGCGGCCCGGGCGGAGCCGAAGATGTCGAAAGCATGCTGAGCACAAGGCAATTCGGCGTATACGACCGGCTGGCGGCTGACCTCGCGCAGCCGCGCGACGAAGCTGCGGGCCTGCTCCACCGGGATCAGCGAGTCGTTGACGCCGTGCAACACGAAAAAGGGCGGCGCGTCCTCGGAAACGTGTGTGATGGACGACGCCAGGCGGAACGGTTCGACGATCTCCTTGCGGCCGAGCTTGAACACCCGCTTGGCCATCATCGCGTGCATCATCGGATGCACCGCGTCGTCGCGGGTGAAGTCGTAGAACCCGTAGAACGGCACCGCCGCCTGCACCCGGGTGTCCAATTCTTCGAAGCCCGGCTGAAACAGCGGGTAGTTCGGGGTGAGTGCGGCAAGGGAGGACAGGTGCCCGCCGGCCGAACCGCCGGTGATCGCGATCCAGTCCGGGTCGCCGCCGTACTCGGCGATGTGTTCCTTGGTCCAGGCGATGGCGCGCTTGACGTCCGCGATCTGGTCGGGCCAGGTGGACCGCGGGCTGAGCCGGTAGTTGACCGATACGCAGACCCAGCCCAGCTCGGCCAGGTGACTCATCAGCGGATGCGCTTGTCCGCGTTTGTTTCCCACCATCCAGGCGCCGCCATGCACCTGCAGCAGCACCGGGGCTTTGCCGCCACGGTCCAGATCGGGCCGTCGCCAGATGTCGAGGTGGTTGCGCGAACCGTACTCCCCGTAGCTGATGTCGGAGTCGTGCGCGTAATCGCGCCAGATCCGCAGCATGCGGGCCGGGCCGGGTTTCTTCGCCGTCGCACCGTCGGGCGCCGGCCGCTTCCACAGGTCGCCGGACTCGGTGCGGCGGCCGGGACCCAGGCCTTCATGCAGTGCTGCGGTCAGGGGTTCGTCGGCCTGCCGTCCGGCGCGGGCCAGACCCAGCAGGCCCAGCCAGGACGCCGCCGACAGCAGGCAGCTGAACCCGAGCACGCGGGCCGGCAACCCCCGGGACAGCGCGGCCAGCGCCGCGAAGTGTGCGGCCAGCGACGGCAGCGGAAGTTCGGAGGCGAACAGCCCGAAGCCGAACGCATATCCGGCCCCGTACCCGCGCTTGCTCAGCGGCCGGTAGCCGTTGGCGGTGAACACCACCCCGGCCAGAGACACCAGTACCGCTGCGATCCGCTGCACGGCTTCCTCCCCAATCATCAAGTCCTGTCGAACTTAGAGTCAGCCGGTCTCGCCGGCTGCACCCGCCCCTCCTGCGTCGTGGGTCTCCACGGGCTCCTCGACCACGCTATAGCTGGGGTCGACCATCCACATCGGCCGATTCCCGCTCTGCCGGGCCTTGCCGGTGACGCGCAGCAGTTGGCCGGGCGCAATGTCGTCGCCGCCGCGTCCCGGACGGAACCTGATGCGCACCTCTCCGCTGTCGTCGCCGAGCACGATCCACCGGAACGTCCCGCGGCGCTTGGCGATGTCCTCGACCTCGGTGACCCGCCCCTCGACAGTGGCCCGCTGGCCGGGGATCAGCCCGGCCACCGTGATCACCGAGGACGACGAGGCCGGATGTTCGTAATTCTCCACGCGCCGGTCCTCACCCTGGGAGATCCACGCCTCGAGCTTGTCGATCTCGCGGGCGATGCGCTGTTCGAAGCGCTCGGGGTAGGCATCCTTGATCCGGGACTGCACGTCGTAGGGCACGATGGTGGCCGCCGCGTCGGGGATGAGGCTGACGGCTCGGGCGATCTTGTCCGCGGTGCGGTCGTGCAGCAACCGCCCCAGCAGCGGCGCATAGGTCCGACGCGGCAGCAGCACCGTCACATTGGTGTCGGGACTTTCTTTGCTCGACTTCGCGACCAGCAGCTGGGCGGCGCGGTTGACGCGCCGGTCCGGACAGTCCACCAACCGCAGCCGGGTGTCGAGTTTGAAGTCTTCCCAACGCTTTCGGAGCTGAGCGGCATGGATCGCGTCGACCATGAAGTGCACCGCGATCAGCTCGTCGGCCCGCAGCCCTTTTCCGTACCGCAGCGCTTCGAGCACGGCCAGGTCGACGGAGTTCACAAAGATGAACACCCGGTGCCGCGCATACTTGACCAGCTCGGGCCGGTCGGTGCGGAACATCTCGAGAATGGCGGCCTCGGCCCGGTATTCACGGTTGAGCCGGATGAGCATGAACACCAGCAGCGGGAAGACGATCACCACCAGCCACGCACCCTCGGTGAACTTGGCGACCGCGAAGATGCCGACCACGACCGTCGACAGGATCCCCGCCGAGAGGTTGATCGCCAACCGACGCCGCCAACCCGGTTCCCGTTCTCGCAGATGGTGTTTGGTCATCCCGTAACCGGCCATCGAGAATCCGGTGAACACGCCGATCGCGTAGAACGGGACCAGCGCGTTGACCGATCCGCCGGTCGTCACCAGCAGCACCACCGAAAGCCCGGTCAGCGCGATGATGCCGTTGGAATACACCAACCGGTGCCCGCGCTTCATCAGCTGCCGGGGCAGGAACCGGTCCTCGGCAACGAAACTGGCCAGTGCCGGGAAGCCGTTGAAACTGGTGTTGGCGCCGGTGAACAGAATGGCCGCCGTCGACGCCTGGACCAGGAAGAAGCACACGTCGCCCACGGCGCCGTGGCCGAATACCGCGCGTCCGATCTGGGAGAGCACCGAAGGGTATTCGGAGAGGTACGGCGTGGCGTGGGTGGCATAGGCGAGGTAGGCGACACCAGCCAGCAGGAAACCCAGGATGCAGGCCATGGCGGTCAGCACCCGACGGGCGTTGCGCCCCTGCGGTTTCTGGAACACCTCGACGGTGTTGGAGATGGCTTCGACACCGGTCAGCGACGAACCGCCGTTGGCGAACGCGCGCAGCAATACCAGGATCGTCGCGCCCATCACCAGACCGTCGCCGTGCTGCACCGGCACCGCTCCGCTCAGATGCTGCGCGTCGTAGGTCGGCAGACCCCAGACGAGATGCCGCACAACGCCGGTCACGATGGTGGCGGCGATCATGAGGATGAACAGATAGGTCGCCGCCGCGAACGGTTTGCCCGCCTCCCGCATGCCGCGCAGATTCAGATAGCAGATCAGCAGGACCACGCCGATGGTGATCTCCAGGCTGAACGGGCCCAGCTTCGGCAATGCCGACACCACGGCCACCGTGCCGGCCGCGGACTGCACCGCCACCGTCACCACATAGTCGATCAGCAGCGCCGCGGCGGACACCTGGGCGACCTTCGGCCCGAAGTTGTCCCGCGCGACGATGTAGGAGCCACCGGCCCGGGTGTAGGCCATCACCACCTGCCGGTATGACGCGGCCACCAGCACCAGGATCAACAGGATGACCCCGGTGATCGGCAGCAGCAACGCGAACGCTGCCAGCCCGGCCTGCGGCAGCAGTTCGATCAGGATCTGCTCGGGACCGTAGGCTGTCGACGAGATCGCATCCGGGGACAGCGCGCCGAGGGCGACGGGATTGGACAACCGCTCGTTGTTCAGCTCCTCGGTGATCAGCGGCTTGCCGAGGAACACCCGTTTGACGATGTCGCTCAGCGTCAGCGGGATCCGCAGCTTGCCGACCGAATCGTCTGACGCATCTGTCACAGGTTGCATTCTGCCGTCCCGGGGACCAGGACCGAAGAGGCGACGCGCCCCGGACGAGCAGGGGAAACTAGCGCAGGCGGGCGACCGCGGCGTCGATGCGCTCGTCGGTGGCGGTCAGCGCGATGCGCACGTGCCCGGCACCGGCGGGACCGTAGAAGTCACCGGGGGCCACCAGGATGCCGCGCTCAGCGAGCCAGGCGACGGTTTCGTGGCATCCCTCTCCCCGGCCGGCCCACAGGTACAACCCGGCTTCGGAGTGGTCGATGGTGAAACCGGCAGAACGCAGCGCCGGCAGCAGCGCCGCCCGCCGCTGCGCATACCGCTCCCGCTGCAGCTTCTCGTGGTCGTCGTCGTCCAGGGCGGCCACCATGGCGGCCTGCACCGGGGTCGGCACGATCATCCCGGCGTGTTTGCGCACCGCCAGCAGCTCGGCCACCACCGCGGCGTCCCCGGCGACGAAGCCGGCCCGGTAACCCGCCAGCGACGAAGTCTTCGACAGCGAATGCACCGCGAGCAACCCGGTATGGTCGCCGTCGGACACCGACGGATGCAGCACCGACAGCGGCTCGGCCGCCCAGGCCAGGCCCAGATAACACTCGTCGGAAGCCACCAGCACGCCGCGCTCGCGGGCCCAACCGACCACCTTGCGCAGGTGCTCGACGCCCAGCACCCGGCCCGTCGGGTTACTCGGCGAGTTCAGGTACACCAGCGCCGGGGTCTGCGGGCCCAGCTGGGTCAGCGAATCCGCGCGCACGATCTGCGTCCCGGCCAGCCGCGCACCCACGTCGTAGGTCGGATAGGCGAGCTCGGGCACCACGACCGTGTGCGAGGCGCCTAAGCCGAGCAACGTCGGCAGCCAGGCGATGAGTTCTTTGGTGCCGATCACCGGCAGTACCGCCGATTCGGCGAGGCCGGTGACACCGTAGCGACGCGCCAATGCCGACACCGCGGCCTGCCGCAGTTGCGGCGTACCGGCGGTGGCGGGGTAACCCGACGCCGAGCTCGCGGCGGCCAGCGCCTCCTGGATCAGCGGCGCGACCGGATCCACCGGCGTGCCGACCGACAGGTCGACGAGGCCATCCGGGTGGGCGGCCGCGACGGCCTTCGGGCCGGCCAGGGTGTCCCACGGGAACTCCGGCAAGGACGCCGACACGGTCTGCCGGCGGTGCACCGGCGCGTTCAGTCCTCGCCCTGCGGGGGCAGATCCTTGACCGCTTGCGGGTCGTTCTCGGTCAGGCCGACCTTGGCCGCACCGCCCGGCGATCCGAGCTCCTCGAAGAAGTCGGCGTTGATCTGCGTGTACTGCCCCCACTGTTCGGGCACGTCGTCTTCGTAGTAAATCGCCTCGACGGGGCAGACCGGTTCGCAGGCACCGCAGTCGACGCATTCATCGGGGTGGATATAGAGCATCCGGGCACCCTCGTAGATGCAGTCGACCGGGCACTCCTCAATGCACGCCTTGTCTTTGATGTCGGTGCAGGGCTGGGCAATCACGTAAGTCACGGACGTCTCCTCAACGTGTCCTCCATGAACATATGGGCTGCATTTCGCCTCACCCAAGGGGCTTCTAGGTGAGCGTTCGGTTACTGATACTAGACGTTGCACATACACCCGGCGAAAGGGCACGCCCGTAACTGTGTCCAGTCGGTGCCTCGGTGGTCTGTGACAATGGCCGGGTGACCGTTGGGCGAGTGCTGCGGTGGTTCAGGACCGCGCCGCGGCAGCCACGCCACCTGCCCGAAGGCGTCGCACCCCGGCGCTGCGTCCAGGTCGCGAAACTGATCCTCCCGGGTTCAGCGGGCGCCCGCCGATGACCCCGTATCCGCACTTGCTGTCCCCGCTGGACCTCGGTTGCACCACCCTGCGCAACCGGGTGGTGATGGGGTCGATGCACACCGGGTTGGAAGACCGAGCCCACCACATCGACCGGTTGGCCGCGTATTTCGCCGAACGCGCCCGCGGCGGCGTCGGATTGATCATCACCGGCGGTTACGCCCCCAACCGCACCGGGTGGCTGCTGCCGTTCGCCGCCGACCTGACCAGCTCGCGCCAGGCCCGACGGCATCGCCGGGTCACCGGCGCAGTGCACGACGAGGGCGGCAAGATCCTGCTGCAGATCTTGCACGCCGGACGCTATGCCTACCACCCGCTTTCGGCGAGCGCGTCGTCAATCAAGGCCCCCATCAACCCGTTTCGCCCACGCGCGCTCACCGGCCGCGGCGTGGAGTCGACCATCGCGGATTTCGTGCGGTGTGCGGAGCTGGCCCGCGAAGCCGGCTATGACGGTGTCGAAATCATGGGCAGCGAAGGCTATCTGGTCAACCAGTTCCTGGCCCCGCGCACCAATGAACGCACCGATTCCTGGGGCGGCTCGCCGGCCAACCGGCGCCGGTTCCCGGTCGAGATCGTGCGGCGCACCCGCGCCGCCGTCGGCGACGACTTCGTCATCTGCTACCGGATGTCGATGGCCGACTATGTCGAAGACGGCCAGAGCTGGGACGAAATCGTCGCGCTGGCAACCGGCGTCGAAGCCGCCGGCGCCACCATCATCAACTCCGGGTTCGGGTGGCACGAGGCGCGGGTGCCGACGATCGTCACCTCGGTGCCCAACAGCGCATTCGTGGACATCAGCAGCGCCCTGGCCGAACACGTGGGTATTCCGGTGGTTGCGTCCAATCGGATCAACATGCCGCAATCCGCCGAGCAGATCCTGGCCGACACCCAGGTTCAGCTGATTTCAATGGCGCGGCCGCTGCTGGCGGATCCGGAGTGGGTGCGCAAGGCAGCGGCCGACCGGCCCGCAGAGATCAACACCTGCATCGCCTGCAACCAGGCCTGTCTGGACCACGCGTTCGCCCACCAGACGGTGTCCTGCCTGCTCAATCCACGCGCCGGACACGAGACCACACTGGTGCTGGAGCCGGCCCGCCACACCCGCACCGTGGCCGTCGTCGGCGCCGGACCCGCCGGACTGGCCGCCGCGGTCGCCGCTGCCCAGCGCGGACACCGGGTGACGCTGTTCGACGCCAACGAGTTCATCGGCGGCCAGTTCGACCTGGCGCGGCGCATCCCGGGCAAGGAGGAGTTCAGCCACACCATCCGGTACTTCTCGACGATGCTGGCCAAGCTCGGCGTCGAGGTCCAGCTGAGCACCCGGGTGGGCGCCGCAGATCTCGTTGACCACGAGTCTGTCGTCCTGGCCACCGGCGTGACTCCCCGCGTGCCCGCCATCCCCGGCATCGACCATCCCAAGGTGCTGACCTACGCCGAGGCGATCACCGGCGTCAAAGCAGTGGGAAAGACGGTGGCCGTCATCGGCGCCGGCGGCATCGGCTTCGACGTCAGCGAACTGCTCACCACCGACCGGTCGCCGACGCTGAACCTCAAAGAGTGGCGGGCCGAATGGGGGGTGGCCGATCCGCAGGAAGCCCGGGGCGCCCTGACTACTCCCCTGCCCGCGCCGGCGGTCCGCCAGGTGTACCTGCTGCAGCGCACGAAGGGCCGGCAGGGTAAGCGGCTGGGCAAGACCACCGGCTGGGTGCGCCGCGCGTCGCTGCAGGCCAAGGGCGTGCAGCAACTCTCCGGAGTGAACTACGAGCGGATCAGCGACGACGGCCTGCACATCAGCTTCGGTGCGGACCGGCAGCGCCCGCAGGTGCTCGCGGTGGACCACGTGGTGCTGTGTGCCGGGCAGGAATCGGTGCGCGACCTGGCTGACGACCTGCGCAGCCGCGGCGTGGATCCGCACATCATCGGTGGTGCGGCGGTGGCGGCGGAGTTGGATGCCAAGCGAGCGATCAGACAGGGCACCGAGCTCGCGGCCAGGCTGTGAAAAACCTTTGAAGCCGGCTCATCGAGCACCCGTCATCCGGCAGTTTCGCCCTCGGCGAAACTTCCGCCAGTACGGCTCTGACCTGCGGATAGTTACGTTCGGCGGGACTATTGCGATAGAAACTTCGATAAGAGCAAGCCCAGCGAGCCTGGTAGCCTTGACCGAAGACGGCAACCGCTGGGCAGATGTCGTCGCCGTCGTGTCGGCGGTGCAATAGTTGGGGAAGGTGTCCGAAAAATGTTGTCGTTTACTAAAGCAGCTGTGGTTGCCGGGGGCTTGGCAGTGTCGCTGGGTCTTGGCGCAGGGGTCGCGTCGGCAGATCCGCTGGATGCGGCCGTCAACTCGACCTGTAACTACGGGCAGGTCATGGCCGCGCTGAACGCGCAGGACCCGGGTGCCGCCGCGCAGCTCACCGCGTCGCCGATGGCCATGGGCTGGCTGAACTCGTTCCTGGCCTCGCCGCCGGCCAAGCGTCGTTCGATGGCTCAGCAGATTCAGGCCATGCCGGGCGCCGCGCAGTACGTGGGACTCGTCGAGTCCGTCGCAGTCTCCTGCAACAACTACTGAGTAACCTCTGATCCGCGAGCGTAACGCTGCGGGGTCCCTCGAGGATTCCGCCGGCGTTACGCTCGCGGTCTTTTAGGCTGCCAGTGACGCATAGGTCGTCGTGCGCTGACGTGCGGGACGACCAATGCCCTCGGCTATCGCCACCAACTCAGCGACCGTTTTTGCCGAGCCGTGCTCAGAGCCGGCCATCCGGGAGATCGTCTCCTCCATCAGCGTGCCGCCCAGATCGTTGGCGCCGCCGTTGAGCATGGCCTGGGTGCGTTCGACCCCGAGCTTCACCCAACTGGTCTGAATATGCGAGATGCGACCGTGCAGCATGATCCGCGCCAAGGCGTGCACCGCGCGGTTGTCGCGGTGCGTGGGCCCGGGCCGCGCCGCCCCCGCCAAGTACAGCGGTGAGTTCTGGTGCACGAACGGTAGCGGCACGAATTCGGTGAAACCGCCGGTGCGGTCCTGAATCCCGCGCAGCACGTTGAGGTGGCCTATCCAGTGCTTGGGGCTGTCGACGTGCCCGTACATCATGGTCGACGACGACCGCAGACCCACCTCGTGCGCGGTCGTCACGATCTCGATCCACAACGACGTCGGCAGCTTGCCCTTGGTCAGCACCCAGCGCACCTCGTCGTCCAGGATCTCTGCCGCCGTGCCGGGAATCGTGTCCAACCCGGCCTCGCGCAGACTGATCAACCACTCGCGGATGCTGAGCCCGCTCTTGGTCACCCCGTTGGCGATTTCCATCGGCGAGAACGCGTGCACATGCATCGACGGCACCCGGGCTTTGACCGCGCGCACCAGATCGGCGTAACCGGTCACCGGCAACTCGGGGTCGATGCCGCCCTGCATGCAGATCTCGGTGGCGCCGGCGGCGTGCGCCTCCCACGCGCGGTCGGCCACCTCGTCCGCCGACAGCGAGTAGGCGTCGGCGTCACCCTTGCGCTGAGCGAAGGCACAGAACCGGCAGCCCGTGTAGCAGATATTGGTGAAATTGATGTTGCGGTTGACCACGAACGTCACGTCGTCCCCCACCACCTCCCGGCGCAACGAATCCGCCAGCGCGGCAACCGCTTCCAGCGCCGGACCGTCAGCTGTCGCCAATGCCAGGTACTCGGCGTCGGTGCACTCACCCGGAGCGCGCTCCGCCGAACGCAACGCCGCGAGCACGTCGGTGTCCAGGCGCTCTGGCGCTCTGGCGCCCTGCGCGGCCAGCTCGTGCACCCGGGACCGGATGGATTCCCAATCACCGAAAGCACTTTCGAGATCGCTACGGGTCTCGGTGTTACGTCCCTCGGTGTCGATCGCGGCGCCCAGGTCCACCCGGCCGGCCGAGGCCACCTCGTCGGGCTCCTGCCACGGCAGCCCCACCGGGGTGACGTCGCGGGCCAGGCCCGTCGTCGGATCGGCAAGCGCCGCAACGTGTTCGCGCACCCGCGGATCGATCCACGCCGCACCGGCCAGCACATATCTGGGTTGCGCGGTCAGTCGCTGCACCAGGTCATAGCCGGCCTGTTCGGTGACAGCGGCCAGGTCATCCAATGCGGGCCAGGGCCGTTCGGGGTTCACATGGTCAGGCGTCAGCGGCGAGACGCCACCCCAGTCGTCGACGCCGGCGGCCACCAGGGCCAGGCATTCCTCGCGCGACACCAGGTTCGGCGGCGCCTGGATACGCATGCCGGGCCCCAGCACCAGCCGGGCCACCGCCACCGTGGCCAGGTAGTCGTCGATGCCGGCGTCGGGAACCGCGGCCATCGCGGTGTGCTCCTTGGCCCGGAAGTTCTGCACGATCACCTCTTGGACGTGCCCGAACTCCTTGTGCGACTTACGGATCGCATGCAACGTGTCGGCTCGTTCGGCCAGCGTCTCGCCGATGCCCACCAGCAGACCCGTGGTGAACGGGATGGACAGGCGGCCGGCGTCGGTCAGGGCGCGCAACCGCACCGCGGGATCTTTATCCGGACTGCCGTAGTGCGCAAGTCCTCTGGTTTCGAACAACCGGCGCGATGTCGTCTCCAGCATCATGCCCATCGACGGCGCCACCGGCTTGAGCCGCGACATCTCCGACCAGGTCATGACGCCCGGATTCAGATGCGGCAACAGCCCGGTCTCCTCCAGCACCCGGATCGCCATCGCGCGCACGTACGACAGGGTGGCGTCGTAGCCGCGTTCGGTCAGCCACTGCCGCGCCTCGGGCCAGCGGTCCTCCGGGCGGTCCCCGAGGGTGAACAGCGCTTCCTTGCAGCCGAGCGCCGCGCCGCGCCGCGCCACGTCCAGAATCTCGTCGGGCTCCATGTACAAGCCCGCCCCCTGGGCGCGCAGCCGCCCCGGCACGGTGACGAACGTGCAGTAGTGGCAGTTGTCCCGGCACAGGTGGGTGACCGGAATGAAAACCTTGCGCGAATAGCTGATGGGCAACCGGCCGGACGGCCCGCGCCGGCCCGCCGACTCCAGGCCGGCGTCGCGAACCCGGGCCGCGCTCGCGCACAGGTCGGCGAGGTCGTCGCCACGAGCGGTCATCGCGACCGCCGCCTCGTCGACGTTCAGGGCGACGCCGTCCCGGGCGCGCCGCAGCACCCGACGCAACGCCGAGCTGCTGGCTCTGGGCGGGACTACAGGATTGGGCAGAGCCGTGGGCTCCGGAAGGTCCGGATTCAGGGGCACGTTGGTGTAACTTCCCCGCGCGACGATTTCATCCGCACGACTCTTTCTGCGGGAAACCTGAGCATCCCTGGCGCCATACGCGCAACAGTAGCCGCAGGCCGGCCGCTCGATTCGCCGGGTTGTTCGGCCAGATGGGACAATAGTTGTCACCGACAGCGATACGATCACAGGTGGGCACCGCGCGGAAGCAGCCCCGCAAGGTAGCCGCACCGAAATCGAGTAAAGGTGAATGGGATGTCGTCGTACATGCGCGCGGCGCCGGAGGCGCTCAAGGCGGCCGCGTCCAATATCGCCGGCATCGGCACCGAGATCAGCTCGGCCAACGCCGCCGCGGCGCTGCCCACCACCGGCGTGGTGGCCGCCGCCGCCGATCAGGTCTCGGCCCAGGTCGCCGCCCTGTTCTCCTCGCACGCGCAGGGATACCAGCAGCTCAGCGCTGAGGTGACGGCGTTTCACGAAAAGTTTGTGCAGGTGTTGGGAGCGGGGGCGAACGCCTACTCGAACGCCGAGTCCAGCGCGGCGCGGACCCTGCTGAACGCGGTGAACGCGCCGGCCCAGCAATTGTTGGGACAACCGCTCGCCGCGGTGGAAAGCCTGGCCGGCCAGGCCGCGACCCGGGTGCAGAGCGTGCTGTCCGCCATCCCGGGCGCCGGCGCCGCCAACCTGTTCGGCGCGCTGGGGTTGGCGCCGACCGGCGGTCTCGGCGCCCTGACCACCGGGCTGCTGGGACCTGCCGCGGCAGCGCCCGCTGCCGTCCTCCCGGTCTCGTGGGCCACCGCGATCGAGAACCTGTACCTGGAGGTCGAGCCGTGGGTGGCCTACGGTTTCGACCTGGCCTCCTACGCGGTGGGCTGGTTGCCGTGGATCGGCATCCTGGGGCCGCAGATCAACTTCTTCTATTACCTGTTCGAGCCGATAGTGCAGAGCGGGCTGTTCAACATCCTCGACTGGCTCAGCGGCACGGTCAGCTTCAGTCAGGGTCTGAGCAATTTCTGGTCGGCCACCACGTCGTCGATCAGCCAGTTCATCAACACCGAGATCAACTGGTTCTGGAGCTTCTTCCCGCCGCTGCCGCCGCTGCCGCCCTTCCCCTGATCCACGCTTTCAGTGGCGGCGCCGCCACAACACCCACACCGGGGGTGCCACCCCGAACACGATCAACAGCAGCGCCGCGTAGGCCATCACGCCCTGTCCGCCCAGGACGATGTCGCCACCCGGTCCGCCCAGACTCAGCACCGCAACCGTCAACAGCCAGGTCCACAGCGGCAAAGCGGCCAGCCGCGGCGACGTAGTCCACCGCGCCGCGGCCCACACCAGCGCACCGTTGAGCAGTCCGCTCAGTACAGCGCTCAGTGGGAATGGGACAGAGCCGATGTAAAAGGGCAGCAGGAGCGCCCCGGCCAGGGCTGACAACACACCGTCGACGGCCAGCAGCGCCAACACGACAAACCGGATCGCCGGATCCGTCGCGCCCACCTCTTCGATCGAGGTGGCGCGTGGCTTGGTATCGGTCAGGTTGGGACGCTGTCGATCTGCGAGACGATCGATCCCAGCACCCACTGCAGGCTGTCGAGGCGGTCCTGCCAGTGCTGCAAGTTGGGGTCCAGGTCGGGGTCCATGTGAGTTTCCTCCGGTAAGACTCTCAAGGCTGCCTTATAAAGCCTACGTGCCCGGGCCGTTGAAGCCCAGCCCGGCCAGCAGATCCGTCTCCCAACCGCGCTCGTCGCGGCCACCCGCCGCGCCGTCAATAAGGATGTAGTGTTCGGCTGCCATGATGGGCAGCGCCAGGTTGTTCGACAGTGCACAGGCCCGGCCGGTGGGGCCCACCGTCACCTGCGTGGCATGAGCGGTGAGCGCGGCGGCCTTGGCGGCCTGCGCGTCCGCGTCGGCCTCGACGACGGCGGTGACGCTCTCGTCGGGGAAACCGAACGGAGTGTCCAGCGGCGGCAGCACCCAGTCGGGGCGCAGATCGTCAGGGACCAGCGAGCGCAGTTCAGCCGCCACCGCCGCACGCGCCAGCACGGTCCAGTAGAACTTCGGCACGCTCCACGGGTCACCGGACCCGTCCGGCTTGCCGGCCTGGGCCACGGCGGCGGTACACACCGCGTGGGTACGAATGTGGTCGGGGTGTCCGTACCCGCCGTCGGGGTCGTAGGTGACGACGACGTGTGGTCGCAGCTCGCGGATCAAGGCGACCAGCTCACCTACTGCCTCCACTTCGTCGGCGTCGACGAACCGTGGGACGGTGCGGTGGCCACCGCGCGGCTCGGTGCCGGCCATGCCCGAATCGCGCCAACGTCCGGCGCCACCCAGGTAGATGGGGTCGCCGACGCCCAACGCGGCCAGGGCTTGCCGTAGTTCGCCGATGCGGTAGCCGCCGAGCTGGTCCGCGCGGTCGGCGGCCAGTTGCGCCCAGCGGTCGCCGATGACCTCGCCCTCTTCACCGAGGGTGCACGTGACGACGTGGACCTGCGCACCGCGGGCGGTGTAGTGCGCAATGGTCGCGCCGTTGCTGAGGCTCTCGTCGTCGGGATGCGCATGCACGAACAGCAGCCGCGGCTTGGACATGGACGAACCCTACCGCCGTCGGGGAAATCGCCCCGCTGCCGCCGAGAGCCCACCCGGCTGCGGCCCCGCTGCCGCCGAACGTCAGGCAGCTGCGGCCCCTCTGCCGCCGAACGTCACGCGAGCGTGACGCTGGACGCCGAACGTCACGCCAGCGTGACGCTGGACGCCGGCGCCCACCCAGCTGCGGCCCCGCTGCCGCCGAACGTCACGCCAGCGTGACACTGGACGCCGAACGTCACCCCAGCGTGACGCTGGACGCTGGCGCCCACCCAGCTGCGGCCCCGCTGCCGCCGAACGTCACGCCAGCGTGACGCTGGACGCCGAACGTCACGCCAGCGTGACGCTGGACACTGGCGCCCACCCAGCTGCGGCCCCGCTGCCGCCGAACGTCACGCCAGCGTGACGCTGGACGCCGAACGTCACGCCAGCGTGACACTGGACGCCGGCGCCCACCCAGCTGCGGCCCCCGTAAACGACCAGTAGGAACGCCAACGGCTACTATCGTCAGATGTCGCAGGTGAGCCACACTGTCGGCCGGAGCCGCCGGCGCGGCGAAGTACTCGAGCGTGCGCTCTACGCCGCGACGGTGGCCGAACTGGCCGCTGTCGGATACGGCGGCCTGACGATGGAGGGCATAGCTGCGCGGGCCCACACCGGCAAGGCGGCGCTGTACCGGCGCTGGACCAGCAAGCACGACCTGGTGCAGGCCGCGCTGATCCACACCGTGCCGCCACTGCCCGAGCCGAGACCCGGGCAGTCGGCCCGGGAGAACCTGCTGACGGTCTGCACGGCGCACAGCGACGTGCTGGCCGGCAAGACCGACTTTCCCGGCCTGCAGATCATCAGCCAGCTCATCCACGAACCCGAGTTGCGCGCGATCTTCGCCGACGCCGTGGTGGCGCCCCGCATGAAGATCATCGAGTCGATCTTGCAGACCGCGGTCCGCGACGGCGAACTGGATCCCGCCACCCTGACCCCGTTGACCGTGCGGATCGGCCCCGCCTTGATCAACCATCACTTCATGCTGACCGCCACGCCACCAACGCGGCGCGAGTTGGCGCTGATCGTGGATACCGTGATACCGCCCAAACCCGTTGCAGCGCAGGCGGATTAGGCGCTGAACGGCTCGGTGACCAGCCCGACGAAGTTGAGGCCGGCCGCCAGACCCTGACCGAAAGCTCCTGCAACGCCGCCGATTTGGCCGCCGTTGTAGGACTGCGCCCCGGTACCCTGCAACAGGGTGGACGTGAAGTTCGCCGGCTCCTCGACACCGAAGAACAGGTTCACCGCCTGCTCACCGGTACCCAGCAATAGGTTCCCGGCGTTGAAGCTACGGTTGAGCACCCCGTTGAAGGCGCTGTCGGTGCCGAAGAGTTGCTGCTCGAACGCCACCTGGTTGGCCACCAGCGCCTGGTTGAAAGCGATCTCGTTGGCCAACAGGTTCGAGGTGAACCCGATGTGCGACGCCTCCAACTGTCCGAACGGGATCGACGGGATCCCCGCTATGGCCACCGTGGGCGCCAGACCCAGCACATTGGCCGGGACCGCCAAGCCTTGATAAATGGCGCCGGCCAAACCGCCGACCTGCCCACCATTGAATGGTTGTGCGCCGCTACCCAGCAGCAGGCTGGAGGTGAAACCGGCCGGCTCGGGTGCACCGAAGAACAGGTTCACCGCCTGCTCTCCAGTACCCACCAACAGGTTGCCGACGTTGAAGCTGCGGTTCAGCACTCCGTTGAGTGCGCTGTCGGTGCCGAAGATCTGGCGCTCCAGCGCTACCTCGCTGGTCACCAGCGCTTTGTTGAACGCCAGCTCGTTGGCCACCAGGTTGGTGTTGAAACCGATGTGCAACTGCTCCAGCTGCTGCAGCGGCCCCGCGGCCGCGGCATTCGCGGCCGCCTGCAGCGGAGTGGCGTTGGCCGCCTCCGCACCGGCGTAGGCATTCGCGCCGGCCCGCAACACCTGCACAAACTGGTCGTGGAACTGCGTGGCCTGGGCACTGAGTTGCTGGAACGCCCGCCCGTGCGAATCGAACAATCCCGCGATCGCCGCTGAAATCTCGTCGGCGCCGGCGGGTAGCACCCCCGTCGTCGCCCCCGCGACCGCCGAACTGGCCGCCCCGACCGCCGAACCGATACCGGCTAGATCGGTGGCCGCAGCCGCCACGAATTCCGGCACCGCCGCTACAAATGACATCGCACACCCCCGTTAGCGCCACTGCAGCCTCCCCGACTGCACATGTGGCTATCGACAATGAGCGAATGCTAGCGATATCCATGGCGCCGCACCGGGGTTTTCTCTGAATTGCATTGGAAAATCCGGTGCAGCCCGCTGAGCAGCTGAGATCGCTACGTGCCGACCGAACCACCGACGCTCACGCCGCCCGACAGGGCGGTGGACAGCTGGGTGAGCAACGCTGGCAATCCGCCGGTGAGCGTCAACTGAATCGGGAAGCCGAGCAGGCTGAGCAGCGCCGCGTCGAACAACCACTTCTGTTCGAAGGCGCCGAGCAGGCCGCCGGTCTCCAACCCGCCGAAGACGTCGGCCTCGCCACCGAGTTGCAGGTCGCCGACGAATCCGCCGCCAACCGGCGCGCCGAGCAGCACATTGATGGTCTGCTGCCCCGCCCCGATCGTGAAGTTGATCATGTTCCCGAAGTTGTTCAGCGCGCCGTTCAGCGGACTGGCGGTGCCGAACAGGCCGACCTGCAACGCGATCTGGTTGGCCACCAGGTTCTGATTGAACTCCAGCTGGCTGGTGAGCAGGTTGGTGGCCAGGTCTGCCCGGAAGGCGCCGAACTGCTGCACCAGCGACGCATCGCCGCCCAGGGCCGCGTTGAGCAGCAACAGCTGGTCCACGATCCCGGTCAGGCCGCCGGTCGGGGTGATGCCCGGTACCGCGCCGCCGATGAGCAGGCTGCCAATGAAGTCGTAAGGCATCTCCGCACCCAGCAGCACGTTGACGGTTTGTTCTCCGGTGCCCAGCACCAGGTTGAACGCGTTGAAGCCGTTGCTGATGGCGCCGTTGAAGGCGAACTCGCTGCCGAACAGGGCCCGCTGCAAAGCGATTTCGCCGGAGACCAGGGCCTGGTTGAACGCCAGCTGCCCGTTGACAAAGCTGGCCAGCAAGCCGGTCTGGATCAGACCCGCCTGCGTCAGAGCCAAACTCGGCGCGCCAGCCGCGAGGTTCACCAGCGCGGCCACGCCGGAAAAGTCGCCGTTGACCGCCCCGGTGAAGGCAGCGTTGACCTGGGCGCCCAGCCCCGACAGCGCACCGTTGAAGTTGGCCGTCAACGCCGGCAGATCCAGCCCGAACGAGCCCACCAGGGCGGGCAGGCCGACATTGAAGCCACCGCCCAGGCCGGCCAGTGCGGCATTGAAATCGCCGACCAGCCTGGCTCCGGTCTGGCTCAGCACAGACAGATCCGGCAATCCGAGGTTTCCGGACAACGCCCCGGTCAGGGCGGCGTTCAGTTGCGCGTTCAGACCCGAGAGCCCGGCGTTGAGGCTGGCCGCCAGGCCGGTGAGATTGAACGGGAATCCACCCGGCAGGGCGGGAAGTACCAAACCGAAGTTCAGCGCCGGCAGCCCGGCGATGAAGTCGCTGAACAATGCGGCGCCGGTCTGCGTCAGGGCCGAGAAGTCGGGCAGGCCGACACCGAAGTTGCCCGACAGGGCTGCGTTCAGCGCCGCGTTGAACCCGGCACCCAACCCGGAGAGCTGTCCGCTGACGTTCGCCGCCAGGGCAGGCAGGTTCACCCCGAAGCTGCCTGCCAGCGCCGAAAAGTCAGGCAGCCCCCCGGCAAACGCCCCGGTGAGCGCCGTACCCAACTGGGCGCCCAACGAGCTGCCGGTCTGAATCAGACCGTTCAGACCCGCGATCCCCGAATTCAATTGCGCGATCACCGAATTGCCCGTCTGCACCAGTGCGGAAAGGTCCGGCAGACCCGCGCTGAGGTTCCCCGAGAGGGCGGCATTGAGTTGAGCGCCGAGGGCGGACAGGTTGCCGCCGAAGGCACCCGACAACCCGCCGAATCCGACGTTTCCGGTGCCGTTGACCGCCAGGCTGGCGTTGAAGTTAGCCGGAACCTGCGCTCCCACAAGAAGATTCAGGCCTTGCTGGCCCGCCCCCACAACGGAGTTGAATGCGTTGAAGCCGGCGTTGACCGCTCCGCCCAGTGCGTTGTCGGTACCGAAAATCAGTTGCTGTAAACCGAGCTCGGCGCCCACCAACGATTGGTTGAACCCGATTTCGGCGTTGACCAGGTTGGTGGTGAAAGCGGCGTGCGCCTGAGCGAACACGTCCAGCGGCGCGGCCGGCGCGGCTAACAGACCGGTCAGCGCCTGCGCGGCGCCGGCTTCGGCTGTCGCGTATGCGCTCGCCCCCGCGGCCACCGTCTGGACGAACCGCCCGTAGGACTGGGCCACTTGTGCGCTGAGCTCCTGGTAGCCCACCGCATTCTGGGAGAAGAGCGCCGCTATCGCCACCGATATCTCATCCTCGGCGGCGGACAGCAGCGCGGTGGTTGATCCCGCCGCGGCTGTATTGGCGGCGCCCAGCGCCGAGCCAATTCCTTCCAACTGCGACGCGAACGAGGCAACTATTTGTGGCTCGACAAAGACAGATGACATGGTGACCCCTCACCTAGCAAGACGCTGGTTGACCCCAACTCGCCATGTTGCCCCCGACGGCACCCGGGCGAACGTATCGCGGGTGTTGACCGCTCGAGCGAAATCCAAACCATATTTTTCGTAACAATTTGGCACGAGCGCAATTAGCCGCCCAAAGCCCCGGCCAGAGGGCCGTGTGGAGGTTGATTTTCGCTGGTGAGGGTCGTCAGGGGCCGGTCTTCACCCACTGGCCGGCGTCCCCGACGATGCCCACCGGGACCGCTCCGGTCAGGCTGACGTTCTGCACGCTCGGTCCCGCCCCGACGATCGTGGTGTCCTGCAGGATCGGCAGCACCGTCGACATGTTCCACAGCCGAGGTTCGACGGCGGTGATCACGTCGTTGATGTTCTTGCTGCCGTTGAGGGCGGCGTCGATGTTGGACTCGAGGCTCGGATCGCAGGTTCCGGTGAGGTTGGACGGCGCCTTGACCAGCGCTCCCGGCTCCGGTGGGCGGCTGGAGGTCGTCGGCACCGGGGTCGTGGCCGGTCCGGCCGACGGGCTGGATGTCGTCGAGCCGGCCGGGCTGGTCGTCGACGCGATCGGCGGTGAGACCTGGGTCGCCTGCAGCGCGGCACAGCCGAACCGGGAGGCCAGCGACGCGGCGAGGTTTCCGCCGGCCTGATGCCAGCCGACCAGCGCGTCCACCTGGTGGTTGGTCAGGGCTTCGCGGTACAGCGTCACCGGATCCAGCGCCAGCACGCTGGCGGCGATGCCGACATTGCGCAGCTGGTCGGCAGCGGTGTTCGCGACTGCCACTGAGGTCGGGTCGTTGACCGCCACCCCGATCACCAGCGACAACTGCTTGCCGTCCCTGCTGATCCGGCCGTGAATGCCCTCCGATGGTCCGGTACTCACCGTAGCGCTGGGCGGCGTAGCGGATGCGGTCGTGGTGTCGACCTGGAAACCGGCGGCCTCCAACAGACCCAGCGCCGCGACCCTGCTCATCGCCGCGGGCGCCGTCGGGACATAGCCCGGGTCACTGGGCGAACGGATCAGAGCCTGGTCCAGGGTGACGGTGTTGTCACTGCCGGCCCCCACCGCCGCGAGCAGGTCGACGCCCAGCAGCCCCAGCACTGCTCTGCGGACCTGCACGTCGGCCAGCTTCGGTTCGTTCGCGCGCAGCGTCAGCTGCATGACGCGCGGTGTCACAATGCGCGCGGTCCGCACGTCGGGAATCGCCGACAGCTGGGCGAACGCAGCCGAACCACCGTGTACCTGGGCCACCTGGGTATCGCCGTTGCGCACCGAATCGGCCAGCGCGGCCGGCGCCCCGGCGCGGCGGAACTGGATCAAGGCGGGCTTGGCGGGGGCACCCCAGTACCGGTCGTTGCGCGCAATCAGGATCTCGTCGCGCTGCGGGTCGATGTTCTCCACCCGGAACTGGCCGCCCGTCACCGGCAGCGCACGGGCCAGCCCGGAGGCAAACCCGCCCGGCACGTCCTTGACGATGTGCGCCGGCAGCAGGTTGTTGAACAACTCCCGCCACGCCGGGTAGGGCTGGGCGAAGGTGACGACGGCCTGCTTACCGCCCTCGAGCGACTGCACCGACGTGATCAGGTCATACCCGGCCGGGTCGACCACTCCGGGCTGGCTGACCATTTGGCGCCACAGGTACCAGAAGTCGTCCGCGGCGATCGGCGCATTGTCGGTCCATTGCGCCTCGGGACGGATCTTGTAGGAGACGGTGAACGGGTTTTCGCTGGTCACTTCGGCGGACACCAGCAGGGTTGGATCCATTTCCCAGCGCGATCCCGTTGCGGCATTCGGGTCGGGCACCGGCCGGAAGGCGCTGGGCAGCACCAGCGCGCTGATCGCGGCGTTCACCGGGGACAGATCTGAGAGCAGATGCGGATTGAACCCGGCGCCGATCGAGTCGATGCCCATGATGATCTGGGTCGGGTGCTGCGGAGGGGGCGGCGTGTTGCGTGGGGTATCGGTGCTCTGCGGCGCCGGCGGCGGACTCACCGTGCAACCTGAGAGCACCAGACCGATCGCGGCCACCAGCACGCCGAGCACCACCAGGACGTAGCGGGCTCGGTGCAGCACGCCCCACAGCGTATCGAGCAGCACCCGGTTTAACCCCGAGCCTTCGCGCGCGACCGCGAGCGGGCCCGGGATGTCGCATCCAGTTCTACTTTGCGGACCCGGACGATTTCCGGGGTCACCTCGACGCATTCGTCGGCCGCACAGAATTCCATGGCCTGTTCCAGGTCGAGTTCCAGCGGCCTGGCCAGGGTCTCCATCACGTCGGCGGTCGAGGAACGCATGTTCGTCAACTTCTTCTCGCGGGTGACGTTGACGTCGAGATCCTCAGCGCGCGGATTGATCCCGACGACCATGCCTTCGTAGGTGTCCTGGCCCGGTTCGACGAAGAACTGGCCGCGGTCGGCGAGTTGCAGCATGGCGAACGGGGTGATGGTGCCGGTGCGGTCGGAGACCAGCGACCCGGTGTGCCGGGCGCGGATCTCGCCGGCCCACGGCCGGTACCCGTCGAACACGGCGTTGGCGATGCCGGTGCCGCGGGTCAGGGTCAGGAAGTCGGTGCGGAAGCCGATCAGACCCCGGCTGGGCACGATGAAGTCCATCCGGACCCAACCGGCGGCGTGGTTCTTCATCTCCTCCATCCGGCCTTTGCGCCCGGCCATCAGTTGGGTGATGGCGCCGACGAATTCTTCGGGACAGTCGATGGTCATCGCCTCGAACGGCTCGTGCAGCTTGCCGTCGATGGTGCGGGTCACTACCTGGGGCTTGCCGACGGTGAGCTCGAAACCCTCCCGGCGCATCTGCTCGACCAGCACCGCCAACGCCAGCTCACCGCGGCCCTGCACTTCCCAGGCGTCGGGCCGGCCGATGTCGACCACCCGGATGGAGACGTTGCCGACGAGTTCGGCGTCCAGGCGGTTGCGGACCATGCGGGCGGTCAGCTTGTGCCCGGAGACCTTGCCGGCCAGTGGCGAGGTGTTGGTGCCGATGGTGACCGAGATCGCCGGTTCGTCGACGGTGATGCGCGGCAACGCGTGCGCGTGGTCGGGGTCGGCCAGCGTGTCGCCGATCATGATCTCGGGCAGCCCGGCAACGGCGACGATGTCCCCGGCCACCGCCTCGCTGGTGGCGCTGCGCTCGACGCCCTCGGTGGCCAGCAGTTCGGTGATCTTCGCGTTGGTGATGACCGGCAGTCCGTCCACCTCGCGCATCCACGCCACCTGCTGGCCCTTGCGCAGCTTGCCGTTGTAGATGCGCACCAGCGCGAGCCGACCTAGGAAGGCTGACGCGTCCAGGTTGGTGACCAGGGCCTGCAGCGGCGCCTCGGGGTCACCGGTCGGAGCGGGGACGTGTTTCTCGAGGACTTCGAACAGCGGATCCAGGTTGGTGCCGTCCGGAACCTGTCCGTCCAGGGGTTGGGTGGTGCTGACGACCCCGGCCCGCCCCGATGCGTACAGCGTCGGCAAACCCAGCGCATGTTCGGCGGCGGCGGCGGCCTCGTCGTCGAGGTCGGTGGCGACATCGAGCAGCAGGTCGTGGCTGGCTTCGACCACTTCGGCGATGCGCGCGTCCGGCCGGTCGGTCTTGTTGACGACGAGGATCACCGGCAGATGCGCGGCCAGCGCCTTACGTAGCACGAACCGCGTCTGCGGCAGCGGCCCCTCGGACGCGTCGACCAGCAGCAACACCCCGTCCACCATGGACAGTCCGCGTTCCACCTCGCCGCCGAAGTCGGCGTGACCGGGGGTGTCGATGACATTGATTACGGTGACCGTCCCATTCGGACCGTGGCGGTGCACGGCAGTGTTCTTGGCCAGGATGGTGATGCCTTTTTCCTTCTCCAGGTCACCGCTGTCCATGATGCGTTCCTGGGTGTCGTCGCCGCGGTGGGTCAGGGCGCCGGACTGCCGCAGCATCGCATCGACCAGGGTGGTTTTGCCGTGGTCGACGTGAGCGACGATGGCGACGTTACGGAATGGCACGTCGGTGATTGTGGCAGCGGGGCTCGCGGATAGCGAACTGGGTGAGGCCTGGATGGGCTGATTGTCAGCCGATTCACTCTGCAGCCAAGGCGGAGAAGTGCGAGTTCAAGACGCCCCCAGCGCAAAATCAGCGCTGGGAAAGAGGTCGCGGTTCAGAGCGCGCGGGCCAAGTCGGCCAGCCAGGCGCGGTCGGCCGGCACCCAGTCGACGTCAGGCAACTCATCGGCGGTCACCCACCGCAGCGCCTGGTGGTCGTGGGCGCGCGGTTCGCCACCGAGCAGCCGGACCCGGTAGGCCCGCAGCGTCGTCGCCGCATTCACGGTGATGTCTTCGCCCAGGCGCTCGACGACCGCCACGTCGACCCCGAGTTCCTCACTCAACTCGCGCACCAGCGCATCGGGCTCGGTCTCGCCGGGTGCCACCTTGCCGCCGGGCAGTTCCCAGCGTCC
This sequence comes from Mycobacterium sp. NGS24, assembly GCF_059813065.1. NCBI lineage: Bacteria > Bacillati > Actinomycetota > Actinomycetes > Mycobacteriales > Mycobacteriaceae > Mycobacterium > Mycobacterium sp. NGS24. The sequence goes on along the minus strand of NZ_JCALDW010000018.1, from coordinate 47,791 downwards.
CGCCAACTCCGGTGGTCGATTGCGCTGCGCCACCAGCAGAGTCGCGTCGCGGATCAGGGCTCCCGCTACGACGATCTGGTTTGGCATGGGCAGTGAGGGTATACCTACGAGCCATGGCTGTGTTATCCGACGAGCAAGTAGACGCCGCACTTCCCGACCTCAACGGCTGGGAGCGTGTCGACGGCACCATCCGGCGGGCCGTGAAGTTTCCGAAGTTCCTGGACGGTATCGACGCGGTACGCCGGGTGGGCGAGCACGCGGAAGCCAAGGACCATCACCCGGATATCGACATCCGTTGGACGACAGTCACTTTCGCCCTGGTGACGCACGCCGAGAACGGCATCACCCAGCACGACATCGACATGGCGCGCGATATCGACGGGATCGTCGGCGACTGACTCAGCGATCGCCCGGCTGCGCGGGTGCGGGCGCCTCGGTTGACGTGCGGCGCGTCCCGGCGATCCAGACCAGCGTCACCATCGCGGCCACCGGGTAGACCAGGCCCGCCCACGCCAGATACCACGGCCGGCTGATCACCCAGATCGTCGGCTGGGCGAAGCTCAGCAGCCAGGGCACGCCGATCGCGGTGAGTACCAGCCAGCCCCACCCGAGGATCTTCGCCCCCGGCCGTTCCCGCAGCGGCCCGTGGATCAGCCAGATCATCAGCGGAACCAGCCAGACCCAGTGGTGCGTCCAGGAAATCGGTGACAGCAGCAACCCGAATATCTCCACTACCAGCAACCTGCCCAGCTGGTCGGCGGCCGCCAACGCCCGCCACGCCAGGACCGCGACCAGGGCCGTCACCGCGATGGCGATCAGCACCAATGGCCCGTAACCCGCGTCGTAACCCAGGATCCGCGAGATGGCGCCGCGCCAGGACTGGTTGAACGACGTCGCGACCGGCCCGATCCGGTGCGCGTCGCCCAGCAGGTCGGTGAAGTAGTAGCGGGCCTGGTCGCCCACGATCAGTAGCGACACCCCGACCGTCGCCAGGAAAACGATCGCCGAGAACAGCGCCGCCGCCCACCGACGCGCACCCAGCAGGTACAACCCGGCCACCGCGGGAGTCAGCTTGACGGCGGCCGCAAGCCCGACCAGCAGGCCCGACCACCACCACCTGCTGGTGCACACCGCCCACAACACGGCAAGGACCAGGAAGACGTTGATCTGCCCGTAGTCGAAGTTGCTGCGCAGCGGCTCGATCCAGATGGCGGCCGCAGTCCACAGCATCGCCGCGCGCCGGTCTGCAGCCACCCCGAGCAACCGTTGGCTCAGCCGCACCACGCCATAGAGCGCCGCCACGGTCGCGGCCTGCCACAGGAAGGCCAGTACCCCAAACGGCAGGACATGCAGCGGGTAGAACACCACCGCAGCAAACGGTGGATAGGTGAAGGGCAGCGGAAAGTCGGGGGTCTGATCGGCGTAGACGTAGCTGTACAAGGTGCCGGGGTGGTTCAGAGCCGAGGCGCCTCCCACGTACACGTGCAGGTCGACGAAGTTCGCGCCGTGCGGGGCCAGGTACGTCCAGCCGAATCGCGCGCCGACGCTGAAGATCAGCGCCAGCGGTGCCAGCGAAGCGACCCATCGCCGGTTGGTGGGCATTGCCGCCGGGGCGGCCGAAGTGGTGTCTATCCGCCCGACTTTAGTCAGCGCACCATTCTGCGGGTGTGGCGCCGCGTTGCATCACGGCGGCGTAACGAATCCCAGGTGGCCGGTCACTGCTGCCACTCGTATCAGTAACGATCCCGTAAATGCCACACGTGTCACTTGAGTCACTTCTGTACCAGGCTAGCTTCGTCCACAGGGGCCTCCGGGGGCCTGCTGAAGCCAGTTGAAGACAACCAGGGAGAGTCATGCCATCCATTTGGACCTACGCACGGGCCGCCGCCGTTCTGGTCGGTTCGTCCGCCGCACTACTGACCGGCGGTATCGCCCACGCCGACCCCGCGCCGGCGCCGGCGCCGCCCAACATTCCTCAGCAGCTGATCGCTTCGGCCGCCAACGCCCCGCAGATTCTGCAGAACCTCGCCACCGCTCTGGGCGCCACCCCGCCGTTGGCGCCGGCGACGTCGCCGGCTCCGCAGGGTGTGCTGCGCGCACCGGACCCGGCGCCCGCCGCTCCGGGCGGGTTGAGCCTGCCCGCGGTGATCCCGGGTCAGGCCGCACCCGCACAGGCCGCACCCGCACCTGCCGCGCCCTCACCCGGGACGGTCCCGACGATTCCCGGGGTGAATGCACCGATCCCAGGGATCGGCGCTGCGCCTGCTCCCGTGGCACCTGCCCCGGCCAGTGTCCCGTCCATTCCGGGCGTCAACACGCCGCTGCCGTCCCTCGCCGCGCCGGCGGCTGCCGCCCCGGCCCCGGCCGCTGTGCCGGGCATCCCCGGTGTGACGTCGCCACTTCCGGGTTTGAGCGCTCCGGCGGCGGCTCCGGCTGCACCCGCGGCGTCGCTGCCCGGGCTGGCGTCGTCACTTCCTGGACTCGCTGGCGCGATTCCGGGTCTGAGCGGAGCGATTCCGGGGTTATCGGGCGCCGGGGCACCCGCCGCCGCCGCGCCCGCGGCAGCAGGTCCGCAGACCCTGCTTGCGGCGCTGCCCTGAATCCTGTCCGCCGACGGCTGACCAACTACTGAAAACCGGGAGAAACACCGTGGCAAGCACTTGGAGTCTGTCCAGAGGTTTGGCCGCAGTCGTCGTCATATCGGCTGCCGCGTTCGCACTCAGTCCGAGCGCGGCAGCCGACCCGGCGGCACCGCCGACCGACCCTGCCCAACAGCTACCTGGGCTGCCGGCGTTAACCCAGTTGAGTCCGATCATTCAGCAAGCAGCCAGCGACCCGACCCAAGCCACGCAACTGTTGATGGCCGCGGCGCAGGCGTTCACCCGCAACCCGGCGGCGCCCGCCGAGTCCAAGAACGTCGCGTCGTCGGTCCATCAGTTCGTGGCCGAACCGGCCGTGCCGGCGGCCAACCCCGCCGAGTCCGGTCCGGTGCCGCACGTCCCCGCGCCCGGGGTGGTGCCCGGCGTCCCGCAGCACCTGCCGGCCGGCGTCGATCCCGTCTACGCCGCGGGCCCGCCACCGGTGGGCGAGCCGGTCAATCCCCGTCCGGTGTCGCCACCGCTGCCCGGACCTGCGCCGGTCCGTGCCGAGGTCCCGGCACCGAGTGCACCAGCGGCCGCACCCGCACCCGTCGCCGCTCCGGCGGCCGCCGCGGCCACACCCGCACCCGCCCCTGCCCCGGCAGGCGCCCCCGCTCCCCCGCCGGGTTTCGGCCCGGACACCCCGCCCACCCAGGACTTCATGTACCCCTCGATCGGCACCAACTGCCTGGGTGAGGGCTCGAACGCCCTGGCCACGGCGCTGTCGGTGGCCGGTCCGGCCGCCATCCCGACGCCGGGCCCGGCGGCAGGCCAGACCGCCTACGTCTTCACCGCGGTCGGCACCCCGGGACCCGCCGAGGTGCAGCGGCTGCCGTTGAACGTCACCTGGATCAACCTGACCACCGGCAGGTCCGGCAGTGCCACGCTCAAGCCGCGCACCGACATCAACGGTGAGGGGCCGACGACGCTGACCGCGATCGTCGAGACCGGTTCGGGCAGCATCATGTCGACGATCTTCGGCCAGGTGACGACCAAAGACCGGCAGTGCCAGTTCATGCCCACCATCGGCACTACGGTCGTGCCCTAGCACGCAACCGCCTTCGCCAGGCGGCGCGGGGACCTGCAGCTAGTAGGCCATGAACAAGATCGCGTCGCGGTCGTAGTCCAGCCCCGGGTGCACGCTGGCCAGGTGAGCCTGGGTCAACTCCACCAGCTCGTCCTCGTCCTTGCCGACGATGGCTTCACCGCACGGACACGTAATGTGCGTCTTCACTTGGCCGCCTTTCCTGTTGCGTTCTCTTTGGCCGCAGCTTTCATCTGCTTCTTGTACGACCGCACCCGGCCGAGCGACTCGGCGTCGACGATGTCGGCGACCGACAGATGGCTGCCGGCCTTGCCGTACTCGCCCGCTGCAGCCCGCCAACCCGTCGGCGTCACGCCGTACTGCTTGCCGAGCAACGCCAGAAAGATCCGCGCCTTCTGCTCGCCGAAACCGGGCAGCGCCTTCAGGCGCTTCAACAGTTCCTTGCCGTCGGGGTCCCCGGCTTGCCACACCGCTGCCGCGTCACCGTCGTAGCGGTCCACGATGATCTGCGCCAACGTCTGGATCCGCTTTGCCATCGAACCCGGAAACCGGTGTATCGCAGGCTTTTCCGAGCACAGCGCGGCGAACTTGTCTGGGTCGTAGTCGGCGATCTCGGCGGCGTCGAGGCCACCCATCCGGTCGGCGATCTTCTTGGGTCCGGCGAAGGCGACCTCCAGCGGAATCTGCTGATCGAGCAACATGCCGACGAGCAACGCGAAGGGATTCTCGCTCAGCAGGCCGTCGGCGGCCGGCTCCTGGGCAAGCTGCAGCTTCGGCACGAGCTCAGTCTAGAACTGCACGGGCGCAACACCACAGGCTGACCGCGATCCGACGTCGACCCCGCCGTGAGTGCACCAGGACCATCTTGTCGGACAACAGCTTTCGCGGAGCCTGACTAGCCGCTCTTGCGGCGGAATTCCCGACGATTGCCGACGGCACCGTGCGCCCGTGCCTGCTTACCGCTGCCATCCTTGTGGTCAGATCCCCCCGCCGACTTCGCGGACTTGCGTTCCAAGGCTTCCCGAAACTTGCGCTTGGTCTCGTCCTCCGGGGATTGCGATTCAGCCATGCTCGGCAGCCTATCGCTTGCCGGGCGGCATCCCGTACACGTGCGAGATCGGCAACGTCAGCAGCACCCGCCGGTCGGTGACCATGGTTTCGCGGTATTCGTCCCAGTCCGGGTGTTCACCGGCGATGTTGCGGTACAAGCTGATCAACGCCTCGACCGTGGCGTCGTCGGGCGCGGCGGCCGGCGGGGTGAGTTCGGCGACGCCCTCTGCGACGGCGTAGGACCAGCCGTCGTCGGCGTCGACCAACAGCGAGGCGCGCGGGTCCCGGCGCAGGTTGCGCGTCTTGGCCCGCGGCTCGGTGACCGAGACCTGCAGCAGCAGCTGCCGCGGGTCGAAGTGGTACTGCACGTTGGACAGCTGGGGACGCCCGTCGCGTTTGATGGTGGCCAGCACCCCGATCGAATTGCAACTGATCACGGCAAGCAGCTTGTCGTCGAAGACTTGACGCCCCATGCCGAAAGCCTACGTCCGATACCGGCCTGGTGAAATTGAGCCATGACCAAGTACGCGGCATTCTTGCGGGGCGTCAACGTCGGCGGCGTCAATCTCAAGATGGCCGACGTGGCCGCGACCCTGACCGAAGCCGGGTTCGAGAACGTGCGAACCATCCTGGCCACCGGCAACATCCTGCTGGAGTCGTCGGCCGGGGTCGCCGCCGTGCGTGAGAAGGCTGAGGCCGCCCTGCGCGAGAGGTTCGGGTACGAGGCGTGGGTGCTCGCGTACGACATCGACACCGTGCGCGCCATCGACGAGGCGTACCCGTTCGAACGCGAGCGCGACGGGTACCAGTCCTACGTCACGTTCGTCAGCGACGCCGACATCCTCGACGAACTCGCCGACCTCGAGCCCGTCCCGAAGGAGCAGATCAGCCGCGGCGACGGCGTCATCTACTGGCAGGTGCCCAAAGGCAGCACCCTGGACAGCACCATCGGCGCGACCATGGGCCAGAAGCGCTACAAGTCGTCGACCACCAGCCGTAATCTGCGCACCCTGGGCAAGGTGCTCAGGTGAGCCAGCAGCCGCACCAGGTGACGCTCACCGGTGTCTCGGAAACGGCGCTGCTGACCCTGAACGCCAGAGCCGGCGAAGCGCGCCGCCCCGACGCCATCATCGAGGACCCGATGGCGGTGACCCTGGCGGATTCCATCGACTTCGACTTCGCCAAGTTCGGCCGCACCGGCCAGGACATCGCGCTGCGGGCGCGGGCCTTCGACAGAGCGGCCCAGGAGTATCTCAGTACCCACCCCTCGGCCACCGTGGTAGCGCTGGCCGAGGGTCTACAGACCAGCTTCTGGCGGCTGCAAGCCGCTCTGCCTGACAGTCAATTCCGTTGGCTCACGGTCGATTTGGCGCCGATCGTGGATATCCGACGGCAACTGCTGCCGGCGTCGCCGCGGGTGTCGGCGCTGGCTCAGTCGGCGTTGGACTACAGCTGGATGGACGCGGTGGACCCCACCGACGGGGTGTTCGTCACCGCTGAGGGGTTGCTGATGTATCTGCAACCCGAGCAGTCGATGGAACTGATCACCGAATGCGCCAAGCGGTTCCCCGGCGGTCAGCTGATCTTCGATGTGCCGCCGCGCTGGTTCAGCCTGTTCACCCGGGTGGGCCTGCGGACGTCGTTGCGCTACAAGGTTCCGGAGATGCCGTTCAGCCTGTCGGTGGCGCAGGCCGCCGACCTGGTCAACACGGTGCCGGGGGTGAGCGCGGTACATGAGGTGAAGCTGCCACCCGGGCGCGGCCGGGTGCTCAATGCCGCCATGTCGACGGTCTACCGGGTGGGCCTGTTGGACTCGTTGCGGCCCAACATCACTCTGCTGGAGTTCAGTCGTCCGGGACGTTCGTGAGGTAGCGCATCGCGTCGTTCTTGGTCAGCCCCAGGGCGTGGGCCACGTCGACGTACTCTTTGGCGGCGGCGGCCATCGCGGCGTCGGTCGGATCGAACCGGGAGATGAAAGTGCCGAACCGCCCGCGCGTTTCGACGACGGCCGCGGACTCGAGTTCGCGGTAGGCGCGGGCCACGGTGTTGGCCGCCACGCCGAGCTGGCCGGCCAGCTCGCGCACGGTCGGCAGCCGGGTGCCCGGCGGTAGCGAACCGGCCCTGACCCCGTCGATCACCTGGGTTCTGAGCTGGTCGAACAGGGGCTTGCCTGCCTTGACGTCGACCCTCAGCAAATCGCGCAGTTCCACAGTCCCAGTATTGCCCACGCGCAGCTATGTTTGTGGGATGCGAGTGGCGGTGCTGAGCGGCGCGGGCATTTCCGCGGAGAGCGGGGTGCCGACGTTCCGGGACGACAAGAACGGTTTGTGGGCCCGCTTCGATCCGTACGAATTGTCCAGCGTGCAGGGCTGGGAACGTAATCCCGAGCGGGTGTGGGGCTGGTATCTGTGGCGCCACTACCTGGTGGGTGGCGTCCAGCCCAACGACGGTCACCGGGCGATCGCGGAGTGGCAGAACCATGCCGACGTCACCGTCGTCACCCAGAACGTCGACGACCTGCACGAGCGCGCCGGTAGCGCCCGGGTGCACCACCTGCACGGCAGTCTCTTCGAATTTCGTTGTGCGCGTTGTGGTTCACGGTATGAGCAGCAGCTGCCGGTGATGACCGAAGCCGCGATCGAAGTGGAGCCGCCGGTGTGCCACTGCGGGGGGCTGATCCGGCCCGACATCGTCTGGTTCGGTGAGGCGCTGCCGCAGGGGCCGTGGCGGCACGCGGTGGAGGCGACCGAGAACGCCGACGTGGTGGTGGTCGTCGGCACCTCGTCCATCGTCTACCCGGCCGCCGGCTTGCCCGAGCTGGCCTTATCGCGCGGCACCCCGGTCATCGAGGTCAACCCCGAGCCCACACCGTTGAGCAGCAGCGCCACCCTGAGCCTGCGTGAGTCGGCGAGTACGGCGCTGCCCGGGCTGCTGGAACGCCTCCCGGCGCTGCTGAACTAGAGCCTGGGCGCGTCGAACCTGCACCGGAGGCGCCGACCCTGTACTCAGGCCGTCGGCTGGTCCGGGATAGCGCCCTCACTACAGGCTCGGCTGCGCACAGATCCAGGTTGGTGCACAGCAGCGCGTTCGCCGGGCTCATTCGGTCAGGCACCAGTCCTTCGAAGGCGTGATCCTGCCGTGATGACGAACTCGGAATCCTCCCCCTTCATCGGCAGCGAAGCGATAGCCTCCGGCCGGCTGCGGCGGTGTCAACTGCGGTCTCGGTATCGCGCGGTGCTGCCCGACGTCTACGTCGAGCGTGATGCAGTGTTGACGCTGCGGCAGCGTACCGAGGCGGCATGGTTGTGGTCGCTCCGCCGAGGCGTAGTGGCCGGGCTGAGTGCTGCAGCCTGGCACGGCTCGCGATGGGTGGACCAGCAATCGCCGATCGAATTGATCTGGCGAAACACCCGACCACCACGTGGTATCCGCACCTACGACGTGCGTCTTAGGCCCCAAGACCACTCGGTGGTTGCCGGGCTCGCTGTCACGACGCCGCGACGCACCGCATTCGACATCGGTCGACGCAAGCCACTCGGCACGGCGGTAGCTCAGCTGGATGCGCTGCTGCGGGCCACCGCCGTCACCGTCGAGGACGTTGACGCCATAGCGCAACAGCACCGCGGCGCCCGCGGACTGAGGCAACTGGAAGCGGCGATGCAGCTGGTGGATGCCGGTGCGCAATCGCCCCGAGAGACCGCGCTGCGGTTGTTGCTACTCCGGGCAGGCCTGCCCCGTCCCACTACCCAGATACCGGTGACCACCGACCGGGGGCAGCTGTACTACCTCGACATGGGTTGGCAGCACCTGATGGTCGCCGTTGAATACGACGGGGAACATCATCGCGTCGATCGTTGGCAGTACACCAGAGACAACCATCGCCGCGAAGCGTTGGAGCGGCTCGGCTGGATCGTCATTCGGGTGACAGTGACCGATAGTCCGAACCAGATCGTCGCGCGAGTGCGCGATGCGCTGAACTATCGGGCGGCGAGCCTGTAATGGTGACGCCGACCCGGTACCCAGGCCGTCCGTGGGTCCGAAAACACGGCCTCACTACAGGCTCGGCGCAATGAGTCAGGCCCGCCGCGCCCGGCCCAACGCCAACTCCGAGACCGGCAGCGGCGCCCAGGCCGGCAGCGTCCACTCCCGGCGCGACGTCAACACCTCGAACCCGGCGTCGACGATCGCCTGCTCGGTATCGCGGTGGGTGTGACAGTTTCCGAACAGCTTCGGCCAGAGGGTCGCGTCGGCGACCCGCTGCAGTCGACCCCGGCCGCCGGTACTGGCGATGTGCTCCAGGAACCGCAGCTCCCCACCGGGCCGCAGCAACGAATGCAGCCGGCGCAACACGCCGGTCTGATCGTGCACCGAGCACAACACCAGCGAGCAGACGACCGCGTCGAACGTCTGCCCGTCGTCGAGGTCCTCGGCCGTCTGATCGGTGACGAGCACCGAGACCGGTGCATCCGCAGCCGCCGCCCGGGCCCTGGCCACCAGCCGTGGCTCGGGTTCGGCGGCGACCACCTGGGTCACGGTGTCGGGATAGTAGGCGAAATTCGTGCCGCAGCCGGCGCCGACTTCCAGCACCCGGCCCGAAAGCCCGGCCAGATTCTCCCGACGCAACGCGCGCACCGCTTCGGCTTCGTGGGCGGCGAACACCGGCCACACCCGGGCGAAAAACGGGTTCTGCACCTTCGCGGCCGTCATGACCGCTCCCGCGCACGGTGTCCCAGCACCCACTCCGCCGACTGCTGGGGGCTGGCACCCGCGCCGACGATCCCGGCCACCAGATGCCCGCACAGCACCGTGGCCAGCACCCGGTCGGCGAATGCGTCGATGTCACCGAACGGCAGATGCGGCTTGGCGATCAGGATCGCCGCCAGCCCGTGCATCGCGGCCCACATTTCCAGCGCGATCACGGTCGGATCGTCGGCCCGGTACACGCCCTCGTCCATCAACGTCTGCACCGACGCGCGCAGGTGCTTGAACGCCGCGCTGTCCAACGCCATATCGACGTTGCTGCCCGAGCGCCACTCACCCATGGTGGCCAACCGGTACAGCTCCGGGGTGTGCAGCGCGAACCGCACGTAGGCCCGCCCTTGCGCCCGCAGCACCTCGACGGCGGATGGCTGCCCGACGACGGCATGCGCCATCTCGTCGTCGAGCCGGTCCAGGTAGTGCGCGCACACCGCGTCCAGCAGTGCGTCCTTGTCCTTGAAATGCAGGTAGATCGACGGCGACGTGACGCCCACCCGCTCGGCCACCGAGCGGATCGAGACCGCCCGGGCCTGGCCGGTTTCGAGCAGCAGATCGGTGGCCGCAGCCAGGATTTCGTGGCGCAGCCGATCCCCCAGCCCGCGGGGAGCGCGCCGGCGGCGCAGTCCGCCCACCGCCACGTCAACCATTGCGGGTCACCGAGGCATGGATCTCGCGGCCGTTGTTGCCGGGCTGAGCCGCGGCCGGGCCGGCGTCCGCGACCGCTGCGTCCCGAGCGACACCGGTCTGCTCGGCGGCACCGCCTTCGCTGATCCCGAACCGCTCGTGCAGCCACACCAACGGCTTGGGGGCCCACCAGTTCCAGCGGCCCATCACATGCATGAAGGCCGGCACGAGGACCATTCGCACCAGGGTGGCGTCGGCGATCACGGCGAGCGTCAAGCCCAGACCGAACATCCGCATGAACGACACGTGGGCGGCAATCAGCGCCGCGAACGACATCGACATGACCAGCGCCGCCGCGGTGATCACCCGGCCGGTGCGGGCCACCCCGCGTGCCACACTCTCGTCATTGGCGGCGTGCGCCTCGGCGGGGGTCGGCGTGGCCGGTCTGGCCGCCCCGGACGCCAGCCAGTATTCGCGGATCCGGGATACCAGGAACACCTCGTAGTCCATCGAGAGTCCGAATGCGATACAGAACAACAGCACCGGCATGTTCGCGACCAGGGTGCCGCTGGGGGTCGTCCCGAGCGCGCCGAGATGACCGTCCTGGAAGATCCACACCAGCGCGCCGAACGCCGCGGTCAACGACAGCATGTTCAACACCAGGGCTTTCACCGGTAGCACCACGCTGCCGGTGAGCAGGAACAGCAGCACGACCGTGACCCCGGCCATCAGGCCGAGTACCAACGGCAGGCGATCGGTCACCGCGTCGACGCTGTCGCGGTTGATCTGTGCGACGCCGGCCATCTCGACCACCCGGTCGCCCGGACCGGCCACCTGGTGCAGCCGTTTGAGTTGGGTGTCGGAGGCCTGCGAGAACAGCGGCGCGGTGCTGCTCACGGTCAGCAAGGCGCTGCCGCCGGACATCCCGGTGGCGCCGCCGGGCGGGCCGGCGGGTTTACCTGCCACGAAGGAACCGGTCGGGGCCGCTACCGCCGCCACGTCGGGAACCTGGGACAGCGCCGCGGCGTAGGCGCTCAGGTCGTCGGGATTCAGGCCGCGGGCATCGGGCACGACGATCGGCACCGCGGTGGCCGAATCACGCGCGAAGTTGGTGCGCAACTGGTCGCCGACCTGATGCGACGACGCCGACGTCGGCAATACCCGGTCGTCGGGAAAACCCCACTTCACCGAGAAGAACGGCAACCCGAGCAGCAGCAGCAATGCCACCACCGCGCCGCCGAGTGGCAGCCAGCGGCGCATCACCAGCTTGCTGGACCGGTACCAGAACAGCTGCTCGACCGGCTTGTGCACCGGTTCGGGGCGACGGAAAACGCGGCGCAACAGCCGTCGCACGTCGAGTGCGTCGATGCGCGAACCCATCAGCACGATGGCGGCGGGGGTGACCACGATCGAGGCGGTCGCCACGAAGGCCACGGTCGCAACGCCCGCGTAGGCGAAGGATTTGAGGAAGTACATGGGAAACAGCACGGTCGCCGCCATCGACAGCGCCACCGTGACCGCCGAGAAGATCACGGTCCGGCCGGAGGTGGCCATCGTGCGGATCAACGCCTGCTCGCTGTCGCACCCGTCGGCGAGTTCGTCGCGGTATCGGCTGATGATCAACAGCGTGTAGTCGATGGCCAGGGCCAGGCCCAACGCGGTACTCAGGTTGAGCGCGAAGATCGACACCTCGGTGGCGAAGGTGACCAGCCGCAGCACCGACATCGACCCCACCACGGCCAGCGCGCCGAGGGCCATCGGCAGCGCCGCGGTCAGCAGTCCGCCGAACACCCAGACCAGCACCAGGAAGCTGAACGGAATCGCGATCATCTCCATGACCAGCAGGTCGGCCTGGTTCTGTTTGTTGATCTGTGCGTATTCCATCGCCGAACCGCCGGCCTCGACCTTGACGCCGTCGCGATCGTGCACGATGCGGTCGGCGAGGGTCTGGGCGTTCTTCTGCGCGTCGTTCTCCCCGCCTTTGAGGTTGACGACGATCAGTCCTGCCCGACCGTCCTTGCTGACCAGTTCGGTCGCGGCGGCGGGCGGCGCGGTCCACGGCGACGTGGCGTTGTACACCAGCGGAGATTGTTTGAGTTCGTCGACGATCTCCGTGCCGACCTTGCGAGCCTGCTCGCTGTCAGCCCCGCCGGGGGCGGTGACCAGGATCAGCATCTGCTGGCCACTCTGCCCGAACTTGTCGGTGAGCACCGCGATAGCGCGCGCTGACTCGGAGTTCGGGTCCTGAAAGCCGCCCGGCGACAGACTGTTCGCGACCGGGATGCCGAAGATCGCCGCGGCGATGAAAACCAGGACGGCGATGCCGATGATGCGTCGTGGTGCCGCGATGGCCAGCCGGGCGATTCCCTGGAGCATGTCGATGTCCCTCCGTGGCTGCGTAAGCCACCCCGCCCGGACCCCGCACTATACTCCGCGAAAACTTAGCAACGTTAACTTACGAGTGTCAAATAGGACTCGGCGCCAGCGACGACTGCAGCTATCCGACGGTTCATCGGGTGCCGTAGTGGGTATCCTCGCGCGGCTGTGGCGAACCTACCCGTGGGTAAGAATTGCCACCATTTTCCGAATCGTGACTCAAAGATCCCTTAATCCACGCCCTTACGCTCAGTGTCATGTGGATCGACGACACCAGTGCCGATGTCATCAAAGCTGACTTCGAGGCCCTCTACCACGGCGACATGCTTGTCGAGGGCGAGACCTCGGAGCAGTTCGAAGAGTGGCAACCCCTCCCGACCGCGAGCTGAGGTGAGAGTATGGGCGTCATAGCACGGCTGCTGATGGCCGAACCGACCGCGTCCCGCTGGTTCCGCCGATAGGCGAGCAACCGCGGTTCCCGAAGTGAGCCCCCCGCATAGCGCGGGGGGCTTTTTCGTGCCTGGGGGTGGGGCCGGTGCGCCGAGCCTGAACGGGTGGCGCCGAGCCTGAACGCAGGCCGCCATAGCGCGAAAACCTACGCCCTCACTACAGCCTCGGCGGCTACGGACGCGGAATGGGCTACCGCGGCGCCATCCGGATCGCACCGTCGAGCCGGATGACCTCGCCGTTGAGCATCGGGTTCTCCACGATGTGCACGGCCAGCGCACCGTACTCGTCCGGGTCGCCTAACCGGGCCGGGTGCGGCACCTGCTTGCCCAGCGATTGCTGCGCCTCCTCAGGCAGCGACCCCAGCAGCGGCGTCTTGAACAAACCCGGCGCGATGGTGACCACCCGGATCAGCTCCCGCGACAGGTCGCGTGCGATCGGCAGGGTCATGCCGACCACACCGCCCTTGGACGCGGAGTACGCGGCTTGGCCGATCTGGCCCTCGAACGCGGCGACCGAGGCGGTGTTGATGATGACGCCCCGCTCCTCTCCGATGGGTTCGGCCTTGGCGATGCGCTCTGCGGACAGCCGCAACACGTTGAATGTGCCGATCAGGTTGACCCCGACCACCTTCTTGAACGCGTCCAGCGGAAACGGTCCGTCCTTGGACAGCGTCTTGATGGCATTGCCGATGCCGGCGCAGTTGACGTTGATGCGCAGCGTGCCGAGCGATTCGGCGACGTCCAGCGCGGCGCTGACGGCGGATTCGTCGGTGACATCGGCCGCGACGAAGCGGGCGCGATCGCCCAGAGCGCTGACCGCGTCCTCACCGCGCAGGTCCAGCACCACCACCTGCGCGCCGGCGTCCAGCAACCGCTTCGTGGTGGCCAGGCCCAGGCCCGATGCCCCACCGGTGACGACTGCGACGGCGTCCCTGATCTCCACGTGTATGTCCTTCCCGTCCCGCTTCCCTACCTACTGGTTGGTTGGGACTATACCCAGTCCCGCAGCACCGCTTCGACGTCCCCCAGCTCGGCCTGGCGTGGGGTGTCCGCCGGGGTCCGGGAGAACCGTGGTGCCGGCATCGGCTGCAGACCGCTATTCACCTCGTAGAAGGTGTTGCGTTCGGTGATGTGCGGCTCGGTCTCGACCTCACCGAACGCCAGGATCGGGGTCACGCAGGCGTCGGAGTCGGCGAACACCTTGGCCCAGTGGTCGCGGTCGTGGGCGGCAAACGTCCGGGTCAGCACTGCGCGCAGCTCCGGCCAGCGCGAGACGTCGTTCTGGTCGGGCAAATCGGCGGCGTCCAGGCCGAGCCCGGCCAGCAGCGCCGCATAGAACTGTGGCTCGATGGAACCCACCGCGACGTAGCGGCCGTCGGCGCACTCGTAGGTGTCGTAGTAAGGCGCCCCGCCGTCGAGCATGTTGGTGCCGCGCGTATCGGTCCACATGCCCGAGGTGCGCATCTGCCACATCATCTGGATCAGCACGCTGGACCCGTCGATCATGGCGGCGTCCACCACCTGACCCTGGCCGGAGGTCTGTCGTTCGAACAGCGCCGACAAGATGCCCAGTAGGCAGAACATCGAGCCGCCACCGAAGTCGCCGACCAGGTTCAACGGGGGTACCGGCCGCTCGCCCGCCCTGCCGATCGAATGCAGGATGCCGTTGAGCGAGATGTAGTTGATGTCGTGACCGGCTTGCTGGCTGCGCGGGCCGGTCTGTCCCCAGCCGGTCATCCGAGCGTAGATCAACCGCTCGTTGACCTTGGCGCAGTCTTCGGGTCCCAGACCCAGTCGTTCGGTGACGCCCGGCCGGTAGCCCTCGATCAGCACATCGGCTTTCGCGACGAGCTTGAGCACCAGCTCGCGCCCTTCGTCAGACTTCAGGTCGGCAGCGACGATCCGCCGGTTGCGATTCGTGGTGTCTTTGACGGCGCCAGCGGGGTGCGCCGATGGGCGGTTGATCCGTACTACGTCGGCACCGAGGTCGCCCAGGATCATCGAGGCGTGTGGGCCCGGGCCGATGCCGGCCAGCTCGACGACGCGCAATCCGTGCAGTGGTCCCGCCATGGTGTCCGACCTTTCGTCAGCTTCGTTGCCTAACAACCGGTTGATCACATATTCGCAGCCGTGGTCGACGGCGATGCAGCCCGGTCACTTAATCTGGGCCTCATGCCCGCATCTGCAATCGCCACCCTTGCGCCCGTCGACGGCCTCGACGTCCAGCTCACCGACGGCGTGCTGTCGGTGACCATTAACCGGCCGGACAGCCTCAACTCGCTGGTCACCCCGGTGATCACCGGCCTGGCCGACGCCATGGAGTCCGCCGCCACCGATCCGGCGGTCCGGGTGGTGCGACTGGGCGGCGCGGGGCGCGGTTTCAGCTCCGGCGCCGGGATCAGCGCCGACGACATGTCCGGCAGCGGTGGGGTGCCCCGGACGAGATCATCCTGGAGATCAACCGGCTGATCCGGGCCATCACCACGCTGCCGCACCCGGTGGTAGCCGTCGTGCAGGGCCCGGCGGCCGGCGTCGGCGTGTCCATCGCACTGTCCTGCGACGTCGTCTTGGCGTCGGAGCAGGCGTTTTTCATGCTGGCGTTCACCAAGATCGGGTTGATGCCCGACGGCGGCGCGTCGGCCCTGATCGCGGCCGCGATCGGCCGGGTGCGCGCGATGCGGATGGCACTGTTGCCCGAGCGGTTGAGCGCCGCCGAGGCACTGCAGTGGGGGTTGGTGACGGAGGTCTATCCGGCCGAGCAGTTCGACGCCGAAGTGGACAAGGTGATCACCCGGTTGGTCGAAGGCCCGGCGGTGGCGTTCGCCAAGACCAAGACGGCGATCAACGCAGCGACGCTGACCGAACTGGACGCCGCCCTGGAGCGGGAATTTGAGGGGCAGTCCGGCCTGCTGCAGGCGCCCGATTTCAAAGAGGGCACCCGGGCTTTCCAGGAGCGCCGCTCCGCCAACTTCAGCGATTCCTAGCGATCACCGACCCGTCCACGCCGCTGTCGGCTCCGAATCACTGCCGTGACGACTGATCAAATTCGCTGCCTGGTGACCGGGGCGACCGGATATATCGGTGCCCGGCTGGTTCCGAAATTGCTCGACGAGGGCCACCGGGTGCGGGCGTTGGCCCGCACTCCGAAGAAGCTGGAGGACGTGCCCTGGCGGGACCGGGCCGAGGTGGCCAAGGGCGACCTCAGCGACGTGGACTCGCTGATCGAAGCGTTCGACGACGTCGACGTGGTCTACTACCTGGTCCACTCCATGGGCGGGTCGAAAGACTTCGCCGCCGAGGAGGACCGTGCGGTCCGCAACGTGGTGACCGCGGCGCAGCGCACCGGCGTCCGGCGCATCGTGTATCTGGGCGGCCTGCACCCGGAGAACGCCGACCTGTCACCGCATCTCGAGTCGCGCAAAGCGGTGGGCGATCACCTGATCGAGTCCGGCATCGAGACGGTGGTGCTGCAGGCCGGCGTGGTGATCGGATCCGGGTCCGCGTCCTTCGAGATGATCCGGCATCTCACCGACCGGTTGCCGGTGATGACCACCCCGAAGTGGGTGCATAACAAGATCCAGCCGATCGCGGTGCGCGACGCGCTGCATTACCTGGTCGAAGCGGCGACGGCGGCGGTGCCGGAATCCCGGACATGGGACATCGGTGGGCCCGACGTCCTGGAATACGGCGACATGATGCGCACCTACGCCGAAGTCGCCGGCCTGCACACCCGGCGCCTGATCGTGCTGCCGTTCCTGACGCCGGGCATCGCCAGCCTCTGGGTGGGCACCGTGACTCCGATCCCGTCCACGTTGGCGCGGCCCCTGATCGAATCCCTGGAGTGTGACGCGGTGATGCGCAACTCCGACGTGGACTCCATCATCGAACCGCCGCCCGACGGTCTGATCGGCTACCGCCGGGCCGTCGAACTCGCGCTGGGCCGCGCTGCCCGCGGCCTGACCGAAGCGGACTGGGATTCGCTGTCGTCCGAGCCGGCCGACCCGCTTCCCGGCGACCCGGACTGGGCGGGCGAGATCTCCTACACCGATGTCCAGACCCTGGCGACCGCCGCGCAACCCGACGACGTCCGCCGCGCCGCCGAGCTCGCCGCCGTCGACCGAGGCTGGCAGGTCGCGGTGCGCGGACCCGGTCGCACCGTGCGGTTGCGCGGTACCAGGCGCGCACCCGGACGGGACTGGCTGGAACTGACGGTCGAGCCCCGCAACGGCAGCGGCAGCGTGTATACCCAGCGCGCGGCATTCATCCCGATCGGCATTCCCGGCCGGGTCTACTGGTTCGCGGTGCGCCCGGCGCGCCGGGCGGCGCTGCGGGCGCTACTGCGCGACGTGCAGAGCCGCCTGACGGTGGTCAGGCACCTGACTGTCGTCAAACCCCAAACAGGGGAGGCAGTACAAGCACCATGATCAGACCCCAGAAGAAGTGCGTCAGCATCGAGGCCAGGATGCCGCCGGTGGCCCGGCGCAGCAGCGCGCTGACCGTGCCGAGGATGATCCCGGCGAAGCCCAGCATGAAGTTTCCGGCGGCCATGGTGGCCAGCACGTACAGCACGGTCGAGATCACCAGCGGATGGTGCCGGCCCAGCGCGGTGTAGAGCGCGCCGCGGAAGAACGTTTCCTCGGCCACCCCGTTGACCAGGGTGATCAGCACAACCAGCAGGAACGACCCCTGGTTGGCGTACTGCAGCACCCGGGTGATCAGGGCGGCCACCGGAGTTATCTCGCGGACGATCAGCGCGCCCACCACGAAGGCGCCGCCGAGCAGCAGCCCCACCGACGTGCCGGTGATCACCGGGCGCTGGTTGCGTCCGCGCCAACAAATCCCGCCCAGATGCAGCGGGCCGGAGACGAAGGCGCCGGCGAACCAGACCGCGGCCAGCGTCAGCGTCAGCCAATAGAAGGCCGGGTCGCCGGGCTTGCTGCGCAGCGAAAACCCGAGCACCACCGCACCGGCGACCAACGTGATGCCGACAACGATCCGCCGTCGCAACACGACGGCGGGCGGCTCGTGGTGCGGCACCGCCACTTTGAAGATCGCGTTGCGGAACTCTTCGAACGCGGAGGCGCGGCGCGGACAGGCGGCTTGGGCGGTCTGTGTCATGCAGGGCGGACCTTCGGGGTCAGGGCGAGCAGGATGTCCAGGTAGGTGCGCAGCGCACCGGCTAGCGGGCCGGGAACGCTGTTCACCAAACGCAGCGTAGGCCGCACCAGCGGCGGTGTCACCGACCCGGCCAACTGCCGGATGCGAAACGCGTCGCCGCCTGCCCACACCGGATCTGTGTCGGCGAGGTGATGTGGATCGGCCAGCGCGTTGACCGGGCGCGGCGGGGCGAAGGTGTGGCCGGAGAGCGCCAGCGCGATCGCCTGGTCGGCGGACAGCAGACCGCCGGGCGGGTCGGGGACGTGGTCGCTGAGCACGCTGGCCGAGGCTCGCATCGGGTGATCCAGCGACTCCACCAGGTCGCCGGCCAGGCCCTTGGGTACCGGCAACGCCACCGCGGTGAACAACGACGCCACCGAGGTGTCGACACCGGGTATCCGCACACCGGCGTGCCAGCGACCCGAGATACGGGCGTACTTCTTCAGCATTTCGCGGTAGGACGTGGTCTCCGGGCCGGCGATGTCGTAGGCGCCGGCCGGCACCTGCGCCGGGTCGGCCGCGGCGACCAGATAGTGCAGCACGTCGCGGATGGAGATGGGGTCCATCGGGTTGTACATCCACGCCGGCAGCGGCAGGAACGGAAACCGGTCGGCGACGTAGCGCAGGATCTCGAACGACGTGGAACCCGCGCCGATGATCATCGCGGCACCCAACCACACCAACTCCGGCCCGCCGTCGACCATCAGGGCCGCGGCCACCTCCGCACGGCTACTGAGGTGTTCCGACAGCGCCTCGTCCTCAGGCACGAACCCACCCAGGTAGATGATGCGGCGTACGCCCGCCTCCTTGGCCGCGGCGGCTACGTTGGCGGCCGAGATGTTGTCGGCGTCCCGGAAGTTGGCCTGTCCGATTCCGTGGATCAGGTAGTACACCGCGTCGATGACGCCGGACGCTTCGGTACCGCTGACGAAGGCGGCGCGCGCTGCCGTGGGGTCACTGGCCTCCAGCTTGACCGGAATGACCTGCTCGAACCAGCCGAACTGCTTGAGCCGTTCCGGATTCCGGGTGGCTGCCAGCACCTCGTGCCCCTCAGCCAGCAACGCCGTGATCAGGCGCGAGCCCACATATCCGGTGGCTCCGGTCACCAGAATCCGCATGTTGTCTACCTATCCGTCGAATGTCGGCGATCTCGTCGCCCCGAAAGTCCCCGTTGTTACGTACCCCGCCACGAGCCGTCGCAAATCGACGCAGGTCAGGACGTCGTTTGGACCCGGACCGGCCCGGCATCGTGACCCTGATCACCCAGTCGATACCGGGGGCCGAGTTAGGTTCCCGGACCAGGCAGCGCAAAGATAGCTTGGTGGCATTCGATCGGGACGACAGTGGCGGCGGCATCGCCCGTCGACCCGGAATCGGTGCCCGGCCTGGTGAAGCGATGGTAGAGCCGTGTATCAACTGCTGATCCTGGCGGTCGTGCTGGAACGCCTTGCCGAACTGCTGGTTTCGCAGCGCAACGCGAAGTGGTCTTTCGTCCAGGGCGCCAAGGAATTCGGTCGCGGCCACTACCTGGTCATGGTGGCCGTGCACACCGCGCTGCTGATCGGCTGCCTGGTCGAACCGTGGGCGCTGCACCGGCCGTTCATCCCGTGGCTCGGCTGGCCGATGGTGGTGGTGGTGGCGCTGTGCCAGGGTCTGCGCTGGTGGTGCATCAAGTCGCTGGGCAAACGCTGGAACACCCGGGTGATCGTGCTGCCGCATGCGCAGCTGGTGAAGCGCGGCCCGTACCGGTTGATGAATCACCCGAATTACGTTGCCGTCGTCGCCGAAGGAGTCGCGCTGCCGCTGGTGCACACCGCGTGGTTGACCGCGTTGTGTTTCACGCTGGTCAATGCCGCCCTGCTGGTGGTCCGGGTGCGGGTCGAGAACGCGGCCCTGGGTTACACGTGACAGGCTACGACGCGGATCTGCTGGTCGTGGGCGGCGGTCCGGGCGGTCTGGCCACCGCGTTACACGCACGGGCGCAGGGGCTTTCGGTGATCGTGGCCGAACCGCGGGAGGGCCCGATCGACAAGGCGTGCGGCGAGGGCCTGATGCCCGGCGGCCTGGCCGAATTGACCTCGCTGGGCGTCGACCCGGCCGGCCTGCCGTTCCACGGCATCGCCTACGTCACCGAGCGCCGCCGCGCGGAAGCGCATTTCCGCACCGGTCCGGGGCGCGGGGTGCGTCGCACCACACTGCACGCCTCGCTGGCGGCGCGCGCCAAAGAGCAAGACGCCGAATGGATTCGGACGAAGGTCAGCTCTGTGCAGCAGGACGCACACGGGGTGAGCGCCGCCGGGGTGCGCGCCAAGTGGCTGGTCGGCGCCGACGGGCTGCATTCAGCGGTGCGCCGCGCCGTCGGCATCGCGGCGACGACGGGCACCCCGCGCCGCCATGGCCTGCGCTGGCATTACCGGGTGGCGCCCTGGTCGGAGTTCGTCGAGGTGCACTGGTCGCGGTGGGGTGAGGCCTACGTCACGCCGGTGGAACCGGATCTGGTCGGAGTGGCCATCCTGTCCCGGCAGCGGCCCGACATCGACTGGTTCCCGACGTTGGCCCCGCGCCTGCGTGATGCCGTGCGCGGACCGGCCCGGGGGTGCGGGCCGCTGCGGCAGGTGGTGTCGCGGCGGGTGTCCGGGCGGGTGTTGCTGGTCGGCGACGCTGCCGGCTACGAGGACGCGCTGACCGGCGAGGGCATCAGCCTGGCGGTCAAGCAGGCCGCCGAGGCGGTACGCGCGATCGTCGAGGACGCACCGGCCTCCTACGAACGCGCCTGGCACCGCGTCACCCGCGACTACCGCTGGCTCACCCGGGGTCTGGTGCTGGCCAGCACACCGTGGCCGGCCCGACGCGCGATCGTGCCGGCCTGCACGCTGGTTCCACCGTTATTCCGTTGGGGCGTCAACACATTGGCATCCTGAGCGCCGGTCCCCGACGCGTGGTCTCTGCGCTTCTCTATCGCACGTGAAATCTTGGCATTGCCGGTGCAACTACGGTGGAAAAATCGACGAAATCCCACCCTGGACTCACTCGCAATGCCCTGATGTCACAATCAATGCCGGGACTTCCGCATACTTCCCGAGTGCAACTGATCAGGATCTGTCCGCCCCTAGCGCGCCTGCCAAACCGGCTCCCGTTTCTCCGCGAACGCCAACGGCCCTTCCTTGGCGTCCTCGGAGCGGATCAGCGTCTTCATCTCCCGCACGGTGCGGTCCCAGCCGGGTTCGTCCCCGGTGATGACGCCGTCGTCCACGCCGTAGGCGATGCGTTTGCTGGCCTGCACCGATAGCGGCGCATTGGCGGTGACGCGCCCGGCCAGCGCCAGCGCAGCGTCCAACACCGAACCTTCACCGACCACCTCGTTGATCAGACCCCACCGCAATGCATCCGCCGCGCTCAGCGGCTCCCCGGTCATCAGCAGTTCCATCGCCACCTTGCGCGGCAGGTGGTCCATGATCCGGAACACCCCGCCCGCCGCGGCGATCAGCCCGCGCTTGACCTCGGGCAGCCCGAACTGGGCGCGCTCGTCGGCCACCACGAGGTCACTGGCCAGCGCCAACTCGGTGCCACCACCGAGCGCTGTGCCGTTGACCGCGGCGATGGTCGGCTTGTCGATGAAATGGTGGACGTAGCCGGCAAAGCCATATTCCGGGTGATCGGGGTGGTACAGGTTTTCCCGACGCGCGATGGCCTTGAGATCTGCACCGGCGCAGAACGACTTGTCCCCCGCCCCGGTGATCACCACCGCCCGCACCGCGGGATCGTGCTGTGCCTGCTCCAGCGCGTCACCGACGGCAATGCTGACCGAGGCGTTGATCGCGTTCCGCGCCTCGGGCCGGTTGATCGTGATGATCAGGACATTGCCGCGGCGCTCGGTGAGAGCGCCCGGCACGTCCGTCACAGCAGCTCGAGGATCGTGGCGTTGGCCTGCCCGCCGCCCTCACACATCGTCTGCAGTCCGTAACGAATCCCGTTGTCCCGCATGTGATACAGCAGCGTGGTCATGATCCGGGCGCCGGAGCCGCCCAGCGGGTGGCCCAGCGCGATCGCGCCGCCGTTGGGGTTGAGCTTGGTCTCGTCGGCGCCGATGTCCTTCAGCCAGGCCAGCGGTACCGGCGCGAACGCCTCGTTGACCTCGTATGCGCCGATGTCGCCGATGGACAACCCGGAGCGCTTGAGCACCTTCTGGGTGGCCGGGATGGGCGCGGTCAGCATGATCACCGGGTCGGCACCGGCCAGCGTGGCGGTGTGCACCCGGGCGATCGGCTTCATGCCCAGTTCCTTGGCCTTCTCGGCGGACATGAACAGCAGGGCCGCCGAGCCGTCGGAGATCTGCGAGGAGTTGCCGGCGTGGATGACGCCGTCCTCTTTGAAGGCCGGCTTCAGTGACGCCATCTTCTCCATCGGGGTGCCGCGGCGAATGCCCTCGTCTTTGAGGACGACGTTCCCCTCACTGTCCTTGATGCCCACGATCTGGTCGTCGAAGGCACCGGAATCCTGTGCGGCCGCGGCCTTTTCGTGTGAGTCGAGAGAGAACTGGTCGAGGGTCTGCCGCGACAGACCCCACTGCTCGGCGATCATCTCCGCGCCGATGCCCTGGTTGGGGATCTGGCCGTTATAGCGGCCCAGGAATCCCTCGGGGTAGGGACGTCCGCCGTTGGCCAGCGAGGCGCCCATCGGGGTGCGCGACATCGACTCGACACCGCCGGCGACCACCACGTCGTAGTGGCCGGCCACCACGCCGGCTGCGGCGAAGTGCACCGACTGCTGGCTCGATCCGCACTGGCGGTCCACGGTCACCCCCGGCACGGTCTCCGGCCAGCCCGCGGTCAGCAGAGCGGTCCGGCCGATGTCGAGGGCCTGCTCGCCGGCCTGCATGACGCAGCCCCAGATGACGTCGTCAACCAGTTCGGGGTCCAGGCCTGCCTTGTTGACCAGACCGTTGAGGACCTGCGCGGACAGTTCGGCCGGGTGCACCCCGGACAACCCCCCGTTGCGCTTGCCGACCGGGGAACGTACTGCTTCGACGATGACTGCTTCAGCCATGGGTATGTCTCCTTTGACACGTGTTATTTCTTCGATTGTCGACCAGCACGCTGCACGGTCCGGTGGCGGGGTGGGTTTAGCGGGTGTTGGTGACGGCGGTCACGCCGAGGAGCGCACAGTAGGCCGGCGGTCGACGAGACCAGGTCTTCGTCCGCGCGTTGAGCGTCGGTCACGTTTCGTTCACTTCGTGCAGGGCCGGCGAAGTAGGGTGCCGCCACATGACCACTCCCGCACCCGTGTCCCGGTGGGAAAGCTCGTTCATCTCGCATAAAAATGAGTCGCTGGAAGCGGTGATCGAAGAGGCACGGCACGCCGCGAACGCGCTGGGTGCGCAGGGATGGGAGATCGTCGGCTCCTCGGTGCAACGCACCCAGGTGGCCCACCACTTCAAGGACTACGACAAGGGCGGGGACCGCCTGCTGGAGTGGAGCATCGTGTGCACGTTGAAACGGCCGCTGCCGGCCGAGTAGCGGTCCGTCCTGGACTCGGGCTGGGCGGCGGTAGATTCGGGGGCGTGTCGGTCCAGACCTGACGCGTCCTCGACGAAACGGAGTCCCACCATGCCATCCGTGGCCAATCCTGTTCCCGCGCAGGACCTTTCCGGAATCCTGGGCTGCCGGTTCATCTACACCTACGCCAACGGTTGGCAGTACGAGATGTACGTGAAGAATCAGCACACCATCGACTACCGGATCCACACCGGACACGTCGGTGGCCGCTGGGTCAAAGGCCAACAGGTCGACCTGGTGCAACTGGACTCCGACAGCTTCAAGATCTCGTGGACCGAACCCACCGGCACCAGCGTGGCCGTCAACGTCATGCCCGGCAAGCGGCGACTGCACGGCGTCATCTTCTTCCCGCAGTGGATCCGTCAACACGGCGAACGCACGGTGGGTTACCAGAATGACCATCTCGACGAGATGCACGCGTACCGCGATCAAGGACCGACCTACCCGATCTTCGTCGTACCCGAATTCGCCTACATCACCCTGTTCGAGCAGGTCGGTACTGACGACGAGTCAGTGATTGACCGGGCGCCCGCCGAACTCCCGCAAGGCTGGGCAGACCGCACCGACGTCCCGCACGCCTCGGACCGTTGATTCGACACGGATCGGGTGAGCCGGTCGTGCTGTTGCACGGCGTGACCGGCAGCGAGTTGATGTGGCGGCGGGTGGTGCCGTTATTGGCGCAGCAACACGAGGCGATCGCGTTGACCGCACTCGGTCACCGGGGTGGCCGCAACCCGACGGCCAGACCCGTCCGGATCGCTGACGTCGTCGACGACGCCGAACGGGCACTCGACGAACTCGGGCTCGACCGTCCACATCTGGCGGGCAATTCGATGGGCGGATGGGTGGCGCTCGAACTCGCCCGCCGGCACCGCGCACGAACGGTGTGCGCGCTGTCGCCGGCCGGTTGCTGGACGACGGGCACCGGCGACCAGCAGCACGCCACCACCGCGCTGCGGCGCGTCGTCTGGCTCACCGAGCACACCAGGCAGGTGCTCCCGGTCGCGGCACGAGTCCCGCTCGTACGGCGAATTGCCCTGCGAGACAACGTTGTTCACGGCAACCGTCTGACTCCGGAAGAATTCGTCGACCTCGCCGACGACCTGCTCGGCTGCACTGCCCGCACTGACCTCCTCAGCAGCGACGAACAACTGGAACCGATGCACCCGCTGCCTTGCCCGGTCGTGCTGGCCTGGGCGGCACGCGACCGGATCTTCCCGCCCGCCGTCAACGGTGCGCGCGCGCGAAAGTTGTTCCCGCAGGCCCAATACCGGATCCTGCCCGATGTCGGTCACGTCGCGATGCTCGACGATCCCGACCTCGTCGCGCGCACAATCCTGGAGACGACCCAGCTTCGCTGAGCCCGCCGGCTCAGCCCGCGGGGTACCCCACCGTCTTGACCTCGGTGTACTGGTCGAATCCGACGACGCCGTTCTGACGACCCACCCCGCTGTCCTTGTATCCGCCGAACGGGGCGTCGGCCGCATACGGAGCGCCGCCGTTGACTCCCATGAAACCGGCCTTGATCCGGCGCGCGACGGCCAGCGAGCGATCCAGCGATCCGGACATCACGTTGCCGGCCAACCCGTACTTGCTGTCGTTGGCGATGCGGATCGCGTCTTCCTCGTCGTCGAAGGGGATGACCGAGAGCACCGGGCCGAAGATCTCCTCCTGGGCAATCGTCATCGAGTTGTCGACGTCGGTGAAAAGCGTTGGGCGGACGAAGAATCCCTTGTCGAAGCCGGTCTCGGCATCCGGTCCGCCGACCAGCGCGGTGGCCCCTTCTTCGACACCCTTGCGGATGTAGCCCATGACGCGGTCGCGCTGCACCTGCGAGATCACCGGGCCGCACAAGGTGCCGGGGTCCTGCGGGTCACCGCAGGTGACGTTCTCGTAGATGCTCTTCAGGATCGCCACCCCCTCCTCGTAGCGGGATCGCGGCAATAGCATCCGGGTCGGGTTGGCACAGCCCTGCCCGGCGTGCATGCACGGCGCGATGCCGATCGCGCAGGCCATCCCGAAGTCGGCGTCCTCCAGCACGATGGTGGCCGACTTGCCGCCCAACTCGAGGAACAGCCGCTTCATGGTGGCGGCACCCTTCTCCATGATCCGTTTGCCGACCACCGTCGAACCGGTGAAGGAGATCAGGTCGACCTTGGGCGACAACGTAAGTTCTTCGCCGACAAGGTGATCCGATGCGGTGACGACGTTCACGACGCCGGCCGGGATGTCCGTCTTCTCGGCGATCAGCCGGCCCAGCCGGGTGGCGTTGAACGGCGTATTGGGCGCCGGTTTGAGCACCACGGTGTTGCCGGCGCCCAGCGCCTGGCCGAGCTTGTTGACGGTCACTTCGAACGGGAAGTTCCACGGCACGATCGCGCCGACCACGCCCACCGGCTCCCGCCAGACTTTGATGGTGGTGTTCGTGCCGGTCAGGCTGATCACCCGGTCACCCAGGTCGGTCTCCCACGCGTACTCGTCGATCAGGCGGGCCGGATACTTCAGCCCGTCGGCCAGCGGGGCGTCCAGCTGGGGGCCGAACGTAATCGCCCGGGGCGCGCCGACCTCGAGGATGAGCTCCTCGCGCAGCTCCTCCTTCTCCTCCTCGATCGCGTCGTGCAGCTGCAACAGACAGCGCTTGCGCAGCTCGCGGTTCGTCGACCAGTCGGTCTCGTCGAACGCCCGGCGGGCGGCGTCGATGGCCCGCTGCATGTCCTCCTTGGAAGCATCCGCGACCTCGCCGAGCGGCTCCTCGGTGGCGGGGTTGATGTTGGTGAAGGTGCCGGCCTGACCGTCGACGAGCTTGCCGTCGATCATCATCTTCGGCTCAAACCGGACCTTTACAGTTTCAGTCATACCTGTCACTCTCTTCTGACTCGTACGAGGGGCTACGGAGAGCCTTACCGGAAACTAGCCGATTGGCAAGTTGCGGCCGCTGCGGGGTCCGCTACCGGGGGTCGAACAGCACCGGAACCGAGGTGGGCGACCGGAAGACCTGCCCGCGGACGTGCGGGTCGTCGGCGTCGGGGTCCAGCCGCAGGTTGGGCAACCGGTCCAGCAGCAGATTGATCGCGGTGCGCATCTCCAGCCGGGCCAGGTGCATGCCCAGGCAGACGTGGACGCCGTGTCCCCAGCCGAGATTCGCCTTGGGAGGGCGGTGGATGTTGAACGTGTCCGGGTCGTCGTACCGGTCTTCCTGCCGGTTCGCCGAACCCAGCATCGGCATCACCGTGGCACCGGCCGGGATGGCCACCCCGCCTAATTCGGTGTCACGGGTGGTCACCCGGGTGATGGTGAGCAGCGGCGACTCCCACCGCACGCCTTCCTCGATCGCCTGCGGCAGCAGCGAGCGGTCCGCGCGGATCGCTTCCAATTGGGCGGGGTCTTTCAGCAGTGCGAGCAGCAGACTGCCCAGCGAGCGGTATGTCGTCTCCACGCCGGCCGGCAGCAACAGGCGCAGAAACGAGAAGATCTCCTCGTCGGCGAGCTTCTGCCCGTCGATCTCGGCCGCGCCGAGGGCACTGATCAGATCGTCCTTCGGCTCGGCGCGCCGAGCCTCGAGAATCGGCGCGAAGTACTCACACAGCGCCGCGGCGGCGGCGAGCCCGCGCTCGGGGTTCATCAGCCAGCTCAGCAGCGAGATCGACCACCGCTGGAACTGCGGGTAGTCCTCTTCCGGCAGGCCCAGCAACCCCGCGATGATCTGGCTGGGGTAATCGAAGGTGAACTCCTTGACCAGATCCGCCCTGCCGTTGGGCGCGAACTCGTCGATCAGGCTGTTGGCCACCCGGGCGACCAATTCGTCTTGGTAGCGCGCCAGGGACTTCTGGGAGAACGCCTTGGAGACCAGCGACCGCAGCCGGCCGTGGACCGGCTCGTCCATGCCGAGCATCACCCGGTCACCGAGCACCGGACCGAAGGCCGCAATGACCGCTGCCGAGGAGTAGGTTTCGTTGTCGCGCAACATCTGCTGGATGTCCTCGTGCCGGTACACGATGAACATCGGCAGCGATTCCTCGTGCGGCAGCGCCCCCGACGTCTCAAGGCGCTGTACCGGCTCCTCGCGGCGCAGCCTCGCCAGTTCGGTGTACGGGTCGCGGACATCCCCCGAGATCGCGTCGTCGAAAGCGCCGAAGTCGTCCAGATCGTCAAACAGCTGTTCCATGCGCATCCTCCCCATCACTTGCCTCCCGGCGGCGCGCCGCCAGGCGCTGCAGTACCGACTGCGGCAGCACCCGTGCCGCGAACACCATGGCGCGCTGATCGATCGTCAACGGCCATGCCCCGTCCTGCATAGCCCCTTGTCTCGGTATGCCCAGGATGACCCGCGACATGTGGTGCATACCTGCTGCGGGCAGAATCCTGCTCAACGCCAACAACATTGACGCATCCGGCCCCACCCCGCGGCGCCGGAACGGCACCCGGTCGTCCAGTGCCTTGACCAGTCCGTCGGTGAAGCGCTCGGGCGGCCTGGCGAGTTTCATCGCAAAGCGCCCGCGGGTGTCCATCGTGGTGTGCAACCGGGCGTACGGCCCACTGAAGTCGCGGTCGTCGATGGTGCCTGCGTCGGTAATGATGTCGGTGTCGTAGGTGCCGGACACCAAGACGGTGACGCCGAGGCCGAATGGCGCGACCTCGCAGGCCATGGCTTCACCCCAACGCTCCAGTGCGCCCTTGGCCGCCGAGTACGGCGCGGTGGCAGGCTGTCCGCGCACGCCGGCGGCGCTGGACACCAGCACGATGCGCCCCCGTCCGGCGGCGCGCATCGAGGGCAGCAACGCCTGCGTGAGCGCAACGGGTCCCAGGACGCTGGTGTCGAACATCCTCTGCCACAACGCCATATCGGTCTCTTCCACCATTCCGGCGGCGGAGATGCCCGCGTTGTGCACCAGCGCATAGGGAGCGCCGACGGCTGCTTCGATCGACTTTGCAGCCGCCGCAATGGACGCGGCGTCGGTGAGCTCGAGCTCCACCCCGATCAGCCGGTCGTCCTCCGGTGTCGCCCCGGTGGCCTGTCGCAGCAGCGCAAGTGCCGCTTCTGGCGATCGCATGGCCGCAACAACGCGCCACCCCTCACGGTACAACCGCACCGCGGAGGCGAATCCCAGCCCACGGGACGCCCCGGTGATGACGACGGTGCGCGGCTCAGCCATGTTTGTCGGTGCCTTGCCCGACGGCGCACGCGCCCTCACCCGGCGGCGGCGGGTCGACGTGCGGCCGTCCGTTCGGCATCCCACTCGCCCACGTCGACCAGATGCCCACCGAGTACGGTCCCGGGGCACCGGCCTTCTCGTAAAAGCCTTGCGGGTCATACACTTTGGCTTCCGGGTACGGCCACGGACAGGCGACCGACGTGGCCAACCCGCTGGCTTTGATGGCGGCGAACCAAGCGCCGTAGGCGAAGTAGGACACGTTGATGATGGCGAACATGACCAGGAAGGTGCCCAGCACCGGTCTACTCGGGAAGAGCTTCGCTTTCGCGGCCAGCTTTTCGGCCACAGCTTTTCCGGTGTCGTCGCGATAGCAGAGGATCGCCGCGGGCACCATCACGAAGGTCACCGAGAACGATTCCCAGATCAGCGGGAACTGGAAGGTGGTCCCGGTGAACACCGATCCCCACGGAATCACCTGCGAGTAGATGTACATGCCCCAGTGCACAAGGGTGTTCTCCAGCAAGGCATCCATCACGAAGCCGATCGCACAGGTGATCAGACCCAAACTGACCAACGGGTGCTTGGACACGAAATGCTGGGGCCCTTTCCTGGCCTGCAGTTTGCGCAGAATCCACACCGCCGGGAAGTACGGGCCGAAATAGAACATCACGTAACCGAAGACGACGAACGGCTCCACCGTCGGCGACAACGACACCAGCGGCCAGGACTCCGGCCAGTGGATGAGGTCGGGGTTGTAGACCGCGAACGGCGCCCAGTTCATGATCGGGTCCTGCCACACAATCAGCGTGGTGCACAGGAACATCAGCATCGCCGGACTGCCCGGATTGCGTCGCCATCCCCTGATGAACACCACCAGCAGCACCACCAACGCCACCGCGGTAGCACTGTCCAGGAAGGTGATGTAGTCCAGGCCGAACATGAATTCGACGGGGCGTGGCCGGCCCTGCACGTTGGGGTTGGCCACCCGCGGATCAAGGGCGGTGCGGCAGTTGACGATGAAGAACAGCGCGAACGCCGCCAGCGCGGCGCCCGCGACCCAGCCGCCCCACTTGCGCTTCTCAGCTGGCGCGGGTGACTTCTGTTCTGCCACAACGGTTTGATCAGTACTCATCGCTGGCGCGCCTCACTCTCCGAACCGATCGACCAAATGCGAGTTGACCCCATCGGCGTCCAGGGTTCGCGCCACCAGATAGCCGGCGCCCATCCACGCCCGACGGGTCCACTTGCCGAACGACACCCGAGTGCCGGGCGCGCCGGAGGCCGCAGGCATCATCTTGACCCGCTCCAGTGCTTCCTTGACTCCGCGTGGACTCAGCGGGTGGGCATCGGTGAACGCCCGCACCAGGGTGGCGGCGACATCGCGATTCACCACGGTCACACAGAATTCGGGGCGACTGCCGTCGTATTTCTGCGCATAGGCGTCCAGGAAGTCCTGCCCGATCTGGTTGGCCTCGTCGTACTGGTCCACCCCGGTCCAGCCCATGAATGCGTTCCACATGATCGGGTTGACCCACGCGTTCTGCCAGGCGGTGGTGGTGAAGCGGGGCGGGTCCCAGTCGACGGCCTGCAACGCGGGATTGATGAAGACGATCCCGAAGCCGAAGCCCAGGTGCACGATCGCTTCGGACTTGGCCTCGTGCAGGGTTCGCACCGCCTCGTTGATGTCCTGGGCGGTCTGTGCCACCGTCACCTCGGCGACGATTCGAATCCCTTTGCGCCGACAGGCACTTCGCAGGTTCTTCAGGTAGCTCTCACCGATCAGGCTCTGCTCCACCAGAACCCCGATCTCGGTGAGTTCGCGTTTCGCGATGAGGTCGGCCAGGAAGATGGGCTCGTCGGTCATCGAGCCCTGGGGGAACGCGAAGGTCCACTCCCCCAGCCAGTCGTCGGTGCCCGTCACGCTGATGGCCGGAACCTTGAATCGCTCCTCGATCGCTTCGCGCAACGGAACGCAGTTGTCGGTGATGTTCGGACCGAAGACCACCAGACAGCCCTCGTCGACGAGTTCGCCGTAGGCGTCGATCACCGCTTTCACCGAACCTTTGGGTAGACCTTCGACCTCGCGGTAGATCATCTGCACCGGACGGTCCATCAGGCCCTGGGCGACGGCCTCTTCGAAGATGAGGTCGAAAGTCTGGGTGAAGGAGGCGAACAGGTCCTCCGGGAAGCCCGGCGGCAGCTTGAAATCCATCAGGTAGCCGACCTTGATCGGTTCCGCCTGGCTTTCGTAGGACATCTGACCTCCCCGGACGACTGCGTGGGACCGCAATCGTCACAAACCTAATATTTGTTCAGACCCTAACGCCGGTGATATGCGGCGTCAATTGCCAGCCCCGTTGGCAGCGCCGAGGTACACCTCGATCATCTCGGCCAGGGCCTTGCCCACTGCCGCGTCGTCGGTCAGCGGTCCGGCTATCGCGGCCAGCGCCGCCTCCGGCATGCTCAGCCCCTCCGCCACCAGCCTGCCGGCTGCGATGAGCACCCGGGTCGAGGCGACCTCGCGGAGTCCACCGGTCTCCAGCCGGCGGATGGCCTGTCCGAATCGCACCAGTTCGGCAGCCGTGTCCGCATCCACCCCCGCCTCGTGCGCCACGATCCCCTCTTCGACATCCGGTGCGGGGAAATCGAATTCGATGGCGACCATACGTTGGCGCGTCGAGTCCTTGAGATCCTTGAGCACGCTCTGGTAGCCGGGGTTGTACGACACCACCAGACCGAATCCGGGTGCCGCGTCCAGCGTTTCGCCCAGCCGCTCGATGGGCAGTTGCCGCCGGTAGTCTGCGAGCGGATGCAACACCACCGTGGTGTCCTGCCGAGCCTCCACCACCTCGTCCAGATAACAGATCGCGCCTTCGCGCACCGCCCGGGTCAGTGGGCCGTCCACCCACACCGTCTCGTCGCCGCGCAACAGATACCGCCCGACCAGATCGGCAGTGGTGAGGTCGTCGTGACAGGCGACGGTGATCAATGGCCGGCCCAGGTCGTGTGCCATCGCTTCGACGAACCGGGTCTTGCCGCAGCCCGTCGGGCCTTTCAGGACCAGCGCCAGGCCCTGGCGGTACGCCGCTTTGAACACGGCCTCCTCCCGGCCGACCGCCTTGTAGTAGGGCCGCAAGTTCTTCACCTCAGGGGTTGCGCCGTTCCGGTAAGCGAGTCCGGACTCGTTGGCCATGGCTTCCCTTCTCCCGCCGTAGGTAGCAGCGTAGCCGGAACAGATGTTTGTTTCAAGTGCGAGGGCCGCTGCTGTACCGATTTGCGTGAACACGCGAACGCTGTTCTGGGACAACAGATCATGACACGCGATGCTGGACCTCCGCGGCGCGCAGGGCGGACCTAAACAGTGGACCGATCACTCCGGCGAGCTGATCCGGGCGGGCGATTGTCGCGTGCGCGGTGCTGCCGAAAACACGGCGCAACGACTGCACATCAGTTCCCGCGCCGATCGTCAGACACACGCATCCGGTGCCTCGCCGACGCGCTTCGGACAATGCGCGGCGCGCGTCGGCCGCACCGTAGGGCCGCTCGTAGCCGTGGTCATAGGCCAGGCCGTCGGACAACACCACCAGCAACCGTCGCGCCGTGCCGCCGCGCGCCTCCAGCACCGTCGAACCGTGCCGGATCGCCGCGCCCAACCGTGAATACGCACCCGGCTCCAGGCTGTTGAGCCGTCTCATCACGCGCGTGTCGAAATGGTCATCAAACCGCTTGACCGGCACCATGTTCACCGCACCCCGCCCTTGCGAGTAGTACGCGTAGAGCGCCACCCGGTCCCCCAGGTCGTGCAGCGCAACGGCCAGGTTGGCGACCGCCGCGCGCTGCTGCTCGTGCACCGTGCGCCCCACCGTGCCGGGCTCGGCGGTCGACCCTGACACGTCAAGCAACAACAGCACCGACAGGTCCCGCCGTCGCCGCAGACTGTCCAGGTACACCGCTTCATCGGGCGCCGAGCCGGCCCGTATCTCGACGCGGGCCTCCACCGCTGCGTCGATGTCGATGTCGTCGCCCTGCGACTGACGATGGCGGCGGTGCAGACCCATGCCGAGTCGAGACAGCGGACGCCGCACGAAGATCGCGCCGTCGATCGCCTGGGTGGCGGCGGCCTTGATCGTGGGTTCGACCTCGCGTACGGTGCACCAGGCAGGCCGATAGCGTTTGTTGCCCGCATCCCATTCGGGATATCGCGCACCGCCGGCCTGCGCCTGATGAATCCGGTCGTCCTCACTCGACGTCGACGCCAGCGACGACACGGCGTACGCCCCGCGCTTTCCGGAGTCGGTGCGATGCGTCGGGTCGTCCGCGCCGGGCGGTCCGCCCCCGCCGCCGGTCTTGCGTGCGGACGACAGCATCTTCTTGAGCCACTTGCCGATGAAACCGCCGCCGCCGACCGGGCTGGTGAACAGGTCGGGATCGTCGGAATCGTCGATCTCGTCGTCGTCCAGCTCCTCGAGCCGCTCCGGCTCCTGCGCCTTCGTGCTCCGCGGAACATGTTGGGTGCCAGCCTGTTCCGTGGCTTCCACCTGCCGCTCGCACGCGGCCAGCACCTTAGCGGCGCGGATAACACCGAATACTTGCGCGGGGTCGTCGAGCACGGTGCGTCCTTCGGCGATTCGCAATGAAGCAGCCGGCGAGTCGCTGCGATCGGCGATGTCGCGATTACCCAGGGAAGCCAGCGCTGTCGGCAACAGGTCGCGGTTGGCGACCAGGGCGCGGTGTGCTTCGATCGACAGATAGCGGTTGGCCAGTCGTCGGTGCCGGACCAGTGCTCGCACGACCTCAGGTTGGAGGCTGCCCGCCGCGATCAATGAGGCCTGCACCGCAACCATCTCGCGCTGACGGCGGACGGTGTCCGACGGATCCAGATAGATCGTCTGGCCGTCGGTCCACGCCGCCGCACCCGATTGCAGGGCCACGACCGCTACCGGACGACCGGCCAGGGCGGAGGCGAGCATGCCCAGCCCCGCACCTACTGGTGCGTCCTTCCCCACCCGCGACCACCACCTTTCGATGACCAAATATCTGTTCCACCGTAGGGTCGGGTCGCGGCGCAGTCAACGAGAGTCGCTCCACCGACGGGGATGCGCCGTGATTGACCAAATATCTGTTCCAACGTAGAGTTCGGCTTGGCCGTAGCCGATCGCATGGGGTCGAATAGGAAACGTGGACTTCTCATACCCGGTGGAAGTTGAGCGCTTCCGCGACGAGTTGCGCAACTGGTTGTCGGCGAATCTGACCGACGAATTGCGCGCCGCCCGGCGACCGTCCGCCCGTGATGACGCGGTATTCGAACAGCTGCGCGCCTGGGACGCGACCGCGGCCGACGCGGGCTGGGGTGCCGTCGCCTGGCCGCGGGAATACGGTGGCCGCGGTGCCACCGTCCTCGAACAACTGGTGTACACCGAGGAGACCACCCGGGCGCGAGCGCCGTTGCCGCTCAATGTGATCGGGATGAACAATATTGCGCCGGCGATCATGCAGTACGGCACCGAATCGCAGAAGACCACCCTGCTGCCCCGGATGATGCGGGCCGACGACATCTGGTGCCAGGGCATGTCCGAGCCCGAGGCAGGTTCCGACCTGGCCGCACTACGCACCAAGGCGGTTCGCGACGGCGACGAATTCGTGGTCACCGGGCAGAAGATCTGGACCTCGCTGGGCCATAAGGCCAAGTGGTGCCAGCTCTACGTCCGCACCGATCCGGACGCCCCGAAACACAAGGGCATCTCGTGCCTGATCGTGGACATGACGCTGCCCGGCATCGAGGCGCGTCCGCTGGTGACACTCAACGGCGACACCGATTTCGCCGAGGTGTTCTTCCACGACGTGCGGGTGCCCGCCGACGCGCTGCTCGGGCCGCTCAACGCGGGCTGGCAGGTCGCCACCACCACGCTGAGCCACGAACGTGCCGGTGCGGCGCGGCTTTACGCCGAATTGCATGTGCGACTGGACGAGCTGATCGCCGACCTGGCGGCGGTGGATGGTGGCGCCGCGCTGGAGGACCCGGTAGTGCTGCGCCGGCTGGGTGAACTCGGCGTGCGGATCAAGTATCTGGAAGTGCTCTGCCTGCGCGGCATTTCCGCGACGTTGCACGGCGGATCCGAGCAGCAGGCACTTGCGGCGGCCAGCCTGGCCAAGACCGTATGGGGTGAGGTCGGGCAGAGCCTGGCCGCTCTGGCTTTCGACGTACTGGGCACCCGCGGCGTGCACGGCCACTGGGCCGACTACCGGTTGTCGTCGCGGTCGCTGACCATCGCCGGCGGCACGAGTCAGATCAACAAGAACATCACCGCACAGCGCGTCCTGGGGTTGCCGCGCCGATGAACCTCGAACTGACCGAAGAGCAACTCGCCCTGCGTGCCACGGTGCGACGCTTTCTCGTTGAGCGGGCACCGATTTCGGAGCATGTACGTCTGCTGCTCGACGATCCCACCGGTACCACCGATGCGGTGTGGCGCGGCCTGGCCGAGCTCGGGGCCACCGGCCTACTGGTGCCGGACGAACTCGGCGGCGCCGGGATGACGATGGTGGAGGCCGGCATCGTCGCCGAAGAACTCGGCGCCGCGCTGCACCCGGGCCCCTGGTTGTCCACTGCCGTGGCAGCCGCGCGGATCCTGACCCGTCTCGGCGGCGATCCGGCCGGGCGGATCCTGCGCGGGATCGCCGACGGCACCACAGTTGCGGTCTTGGCCGAGCAGTCACAAAAGCCCCTCATTTCGTCCCGAAACGGGGGCGTTTGTGTCTGCTCGCCACCGTTGACGGTGCCCGACGCGGTGGCGGCCGATCTGCTGCTGGTCCTTGCCGAAGACGAGGACGGCACCGCGCTGTTCGCGGTAGAGAGCGCCGATGCCGGCGTCACGATGACACCCGAGCGCGGTATCGACAAGACCCGTAAGCAGTTTCGGGTCGATTTCGACAACGCCGGCGCACAGCGGCTCGGTACGCTGACCCCCGACGCCATCGACGCGGTGATCGACGACGTCCTCATCGCGATGGCCGCCGACGCACTCGGGGCCGCGCGAGCCGTGCTGGACATGACCGTCGAATATGCCAAGACGCGAAGGCAATTCGACCAGCCGATCGGGTCTTTCCAGGCCGTCCAACATCTCTGCGTCGACATGTATGAGACGGTGGAGCTGGCGCGCAGCGGTGTGGTGCACGCCCTGTGGGCCGCCGACTCGTGTCCCGAGCAGCGGCACCTGGCGGCGTTGCGGGCCAAAGCTTTCGCCGGCCGGTTGGCCACCGTCGGCGACACCGCGATTCAGGTTTTCGGCGGCATCGGTTTCACCTGGGAACACGATGCGCACCTCTACCTCAAGCGGCTGCTCAGTTGGAGCGCGTATCTCGGCAGCCCCGATCGTTATCTCACCGAGGTGGGCGTACAGCTCGCCGGAAGCACCTGATCATGGATATCGATTACCTGCTCAGCGCCACCCGGTCCGCGCGCAAGTCCCTGGACCTGGATGCTCCCGTCGATCCGGCCGAGATTCGCGCCTGCCTGCAAACCGGGCTGCAGGCCGCGAACGGCTCGAATTCGCAGACCTGGCGGTGGCTGGTGGTCACCGACCCGGATGTGCGCGAGCAGATCGCACAGTTCTATCGGGAGGCCTACCTGCGTCGGGTCGGCGGCCAACTGCTCGGCGAGTTCCTGCCGGCCGGGACGCCGGAGAGTCGGCTGATGTCATCCACCGAGTGGCTGGTCGACAACATGTCCCGGGTGCCGGTGCTCGTCATCCCGTGCTACCAGCCGTATCTGCCGCGCATCGAGGGTGACGAGTCGTTCCATCTGGCGACGCTGTACGGCTCGATCTTCCCCGCGGTATGGAACTTCCAGCTGGCGCTGCACACCCGCGGCTACGGCACGTGCATCACGACGCTGCACCTGCATCACGAGGCCGCGGTCGGCGAGTTGCTCGGCATTCCAGCGAGCTACGTCCAGGGTTGTCTGCTACCTGTCGGGCGGCTGCGCGCCGGCCACACATTCCGGCCAGCTCCGCGAGTGCCGATCGAGAAAGTCGTTGCATCCAACCACTGGACCGGCCCGCCCATTTAGCATGGTCAACGCGTCCGTCGCGGGTCTGTAAGCAGCGCGTTTGCCGCGGCCAGTCTGATAACCTCTAACAAAGATTTGGTTCGGCGGGAGGACGCGATTCGCATGGTGTTCGCTCTGCGATCCGCGTCGTCCGGCAGGCTGGCGCGCCGCCGACCATGACCGACAGCGCAATCGAAAGCGGGACCCGGCGGACCGAGATCCTCGAGACCGCTGCTTCGCTGATCGCTTCCTCGGGTCTGCGTACCTCGCTGCAGGAGATCGCCGATGCGGCAGGCATTCTCCCGGGTAGCCTCTACCACCATTTCGAGTCCAAAGAGGCGATTCTGGTCGAGCTGATTCGTCGCTACCAGGCCGATTTGGACCGCATCGGGCAGAGCGCTCAGGCCAAGTTGAACGAGCCGGATCCGCGTCCGCCCGCCGAAAAGATCGTCGAGTTGGGCCGCGCGATCGCCAACTGCGCGGTGCGACACCGGGCTGCGCTGCAGATGTCGTTCTACGAGGGCCCCAGCGCGGACCCCGAATTGATGAAGCTGACCCGCCAGCAGCCCACCGCAGTGCAGGAGGCGATGCTGCAGACGCTGCGCGCCGCTCGATCCAGTGGCTACATCACCGACGCCGATCTGCCGATCCTGGCCGATCGGATTTGTCAGACCATGCTGCAGGTCGGTCTGGACGTGATGCGGCACAATTCCTCAGCCGACCAGGTGGCGGCATTGCTGTGTCGAATCATCCTGCAGGGCTTGGCATCCCGACCACCTGCGGATCGGGTGCTGGATCGGTCGAAGGCTTTCAGCGCGGCCACCGACGTCATCGACACATGGGCCGACGACAGCGAAGCCGACCCGAGCGATAAAGCGGCTCACTTACGTGCGGTGGCCCGAACGGAGTTCGGCCGCAAGGGGTACGAAGTCACCACCATCCGCGACATCGCATCGGCAGCCGGATTGGGTACCGGCACCGTCTACCGGGTGATCGGTTCCAAAGACGAACTGCTGGCGTCGATCATGCGCTCGTTCGGCCAGAAGGTCGAAGCCGGATGGGTCGCCGTGTTGCGTGCGGAGGCGACGACCATCGAAAAGCTGGACGCGCTGAGCTGGGTCAATGTCAACGCTCTGGACCAGTTCTCCGATGAGTTCAGGATTCAACTCGCGTGGATGCGTCAGTCTCCGCCCCGCGACGCGGTCAACCCGGGTTGGTCCTACACGACCCGGTTGCGTCAGATGAAATCGCTGCTCTCCGAAGGCATCCGGTCTGCAGAGATCGGCCTCGAGGCGCCGTCGGCCACCATGTTGGCGCGCTGCGTCATCGGCATGCAGTGGATACCGGAGAACATCCTGCGCGAGGTGGGCACCCGCACGTCGCTCATCCTGGCGCGGGACACCGTGTTGCGCGGCGTCGCGGTGCGCGGCAAGTAGACCAGTCATCCGTTTCGGGTGCCACGCGTAACGTCGACGTCATGGCGAACATCATCATCATCGGCGGCCACGGCAAGGTCGCATTGCAGCTGGCCCGAATCCTGACCGAGCGTGGCGACCAGGTGACCTCGATCGTCCGCAATCCCGGCCACACCAGCGACGTTGCGGACACCGGTGCCGAAGCGACCACGGCCGACATCGAGGAGCTCGGCACCGACGACATTGCCGGCCTGCTGGCGGGACACGACGCCGTCGTCTTCGCCGCCGGGGCCGGTGGCGGCGACGCGGCGCGCACCTATGCCGTGGACCGCGATGCCGCGATCCGGGTGATCGACGCGGCAGCGCAGGCCGGCGTCAGCCGGTTCGTCATGGTGTCCTACTTCGGCGCCGGGGCGAACCACGGTGTGCCTGAGGATGACTCGTTCTTCGCCTACGCCGAGGCCAAAGCGGCCGCGGACGAACACCTGCGCGCCACCGACCTGGACTGGACCGTGCTGGGACCGGGCCGGCTCACCGTAGACCCGGGAACCGGGCGCATCGCGATAGGCGAAGCCAAAGGATCGGTAGCGCGGGCCGACGTGGCAGCCGTCGCCGCCGCCGTCCTCGCCGACGACTCGACAATCGGCCGGACCGTCGAGTTCAACAACGGCGACGTCCCGATCGCCGAAGCGCTGGCGACCTGAAGATCGCGCACGGAGTAGCCTTGGCGACGCAGCTGGTCTGCCGTCGTCGCACCTGTGGCGCCGGCATCGAGCGAGGCCTTGATGGCTCGCGAGAGGGAATCCGGTGAGAATCCGGAACTGTCCCGCAGCGGTATGCAGGAACGACCGCCGTCTTTGACAAGCACTGGTCCCGAGAACGGACTGGGAAGCGACGGCCAGTAGGAGCACCACCCGGTGCGCGCCTGTGAGTCCGAAGACCTGCCAGCTGTGCCGGACGCGCCGCGTTCGGCGGCACATCGCCTCGTGGAATGGGCGTTTGGCCGGGGCCGTTGCGGTTGATGCATGCCGTAACGCGATCGGTTGCGCGTCCGCGGGCGGTGTCCACACCGTCGAATCCGAAGGACCAGCTCGTGACCGCACCAACTTCTCCGAAATTCACCGCCACCATTACCGGCTCCCCCCGCATCGGCCCGCGCCGCGAACTCAAGCGCGCAACCGAGGGCTACTGGGCCGGCCGCACCAGCCGATCCGACCTGGAGTCGGTCGCCGCGTCGCTGCGCCGCGACACCTGGACTCAGCTGGCCGCCGCCGGCCTGGACTCGGTGCCGGTGAACACGTTCTCCTACTACGACCAGATGCTCGACACCGCGGTCTTGCTCGGCGCGCTGCCGGCCCGCGTCAGTGGGGTCTCCGACGAGTTGGACCGCTACTTCGCGGCGGCGCGCGGCAACGACGACATCTCGCCGCTGGAGATGACCAAGTGGTTCGACACCAACTACCACTACCTCGTCCCCGAGATCGGGCCGTCCACCCGGTTCGCGCTGCACCCCGACAAGGTGCTCGCCGAGCTGAAGGAAGCCCACGAGCTGGGCGTCCCCGCGCGTCCCGTCATCATCGGTCCCGTCACATTCCTGCTGCTCAGCAAGGCCGTAGACGGCGCTACGGCTCCGATCGAACGATTGCAGGAACTGGTGCCGATCTACACCGAACTGCTGGCGCTGATCGCCGACAGCGGCGCCCAATGGGTTCAGTTCGACGAGCCCGCCCTGGTCACTGACATCTCCCCCGACGCTCCGGCACTCGCGGAGGCGGTCTACAACGCTCTGGGTGGAGTGGCCCACCGGCCGTCGATCTACGTCGCCACCTACTTCGGCAACCCGGGCGCGTCGCTGGCAGGGCTGGCCCGCACACCCGTCGAGGCCATCGGTGTCGACCTGGTCTACGGCGCTGACACGGGGATCGCGGCCGTTCCAGAACTGGCCGACAAGACGCTGGTGGCCGGCGTGGTGGACGGCCGCAACATCTGGCGCACCGACCTGGAGGCGGCGCTGGAAAAGCTGACGGCGCTGCGGAGTTCGGCGGCCCACCTGGCGGTGTCGACGTCGTGCTCAACCTTGCACGTCCCGTATTCGCTGGAACCGGAAACCGAATTGGACGATGCACTGCGCAGCTGGCTGGCGTTCGGCGCCGAGAAGGTGCACGAAGTCGTCATCCTGGCGCGTGCCCTGCGCGACGGGCGCGACGCGGTCGCCGACGAGATCGCCGCGTCCAATGCGGCGGCGGCCTCGCGCACCCAGGACCCGCGCTTGCACAACGATCGCGTCCGCGCCCGCATCAATGACATCGTGGCGTCCGGCACGCATCGCGGTGACCCGGCTGAGCGGCGGGCTAGTCAGGAGGCGCGGCTGCAGCTGCCTGTGTTGCCCACCACGACGATCGGTTCTTACCCGCAGACCTCGGCGATCCGCGTCGCACGGGCCGCGCTGCGATCCGGCGAGATCGACCAGACGGAGTACGAGCGTCGGATGAAAGCCGAGATCGCCGACGTCATCAAACTGCAGGAGCAACTCGGGCTGGACGTGTTGGTGCACGGCGAGCCGGAACGCAACGACATGGTGCAGTACTTCGCCGAACAGCTCGACGGCTTCTTCGCCACCGACAACGGCTGGGTGCAGTCCTACGGCAGCCGCTGTGTCCGCCCGCCTATCCTGTTCGGCGATGTGTCCCGGCCGCACCCGATGACGGTCGAGTGGATCACCTATGCGCAGTCGCTGACCGAACAGCCGGTGAAGGGCATGCTGACCGGTCCGGTGACCATCCTGGCGTGGTCGTTCGTCCGCGACGATCAGCCGCTGGCCGACACCGCCAACCAGGTCGCCCTGGCGATCCGGGACGAGACGGTGGATCTGCAGTCGGCCGGGATCGCGGTGATCCAGGTCGACGAGCCGGCGTTGCGGGAATTGCTGCCGCTGCGACGCGCCGAGCAGGACGGGTACCTGCAGTGGGCGGTGGCGGCGTTCCGGCTGGCCACCTCCGGGGTGGACGACTCCACCCAGATCCACACCCATCTGTGCTATTCGGAGTTCGGCGAGGTGATCGGCGCCATCGCCGACCTGGATGCCGACGTCACCTCCATCGAGGCGGCGCGGTCGCACATGGAGGTCCTCGACGACCTCAACGCGATCGGTTTCTCCAACAGTGTCGGGCCCGGCGTCTACGACATCCACTCACCACGGGTGCCGAGTACGCAGGAGATGGCCAAGTCGTTGCGGGAAGCACTGAAAGCTGTTCCCTCACAGCGTCTTTGGGTAAACCCCGACTGCGGCCTCAAGACCCGCCGGACCGATGAGGTGACCGCGTCGCTGGAGCACATGGTGGCCGCGGCGCAGGAGGTGCGCGCGGGTCTGTAGCGCCCACGCTCGCCGAGCGTCACGCCAGCGTGACGTTCGGCGTCCACCGCCACCCCAGCGTGACACTGGACGCGAGGAGAGACTCGCCACGCTGCCACGCTGCCACGCTGCCACGCTGCCACGCTCGCCGAGCGTCACGCCAGCGTGACGTTCGGCGTCCACCGCCACGCCAGCGTGACACTGGACGCAAGGAGAGACTCTGCCACGCTGCCACGCTCGCCGAGCGTCACGCCAGCGTGACGTTCGGCGTCCACCGCCACGCCAGCGTGACACTGGACGCGAGGAGAGACTCGCCACGCTGCCACGCTCGCCGAGCGTCACGCCAGCGTGACGTTCGGCGTCCACCGCCACGCCAGCGTGACACTCGACGCGAGGAGAGTCACTCCGACAGCACCTGGACCGGCACGTCGTCGGCCCAGGGCTGCCGGGTCACCATGTCGGCCACCCGCAGGTAGCCGTGCTCGAATTCCCCTGTGGCGGCGTCGTACAGCCGATAGCGCTGGGTTTGCCGGTGGATGGGCTGCGCGTCGAGCAGCACCACCCGCACCTCGCCGGGTTCGAATTGGCACCGCCGCTGCATGGCCTGGATCAACTGTTCGTTGTGCAGGTGGCCGTCGCCGAAATTCCAGCCGATCGCGGTGCTGCAGATCCGCTCCCCGTCGGTGATCACGTAGTCGTCCTCGTTCTGGCCAGCCATCGCCCGGTGCGCCAGCGTGAACAGCCCTCGGCCGTGCGTGTTGAACCCACGAAACGCATAGCCCATGTAGATCGGTATCTGCGCCGCCTCCGGACTGCCGTAATACCGCTCCAGCTGTGCCTGCGGCATGCTGGCGATGGCGACAATGCCCCGCGAGATCTTCTCGCTCGCAGAGGGTTTCATGCACCACAGGGTGGTGTCCCAGTTCCCGGCGTAGTACCGCATGCCGGGCAGGAAGGAGATCTTGCGCGGCACCAGGTTGCCCGCGATGACAATGCCCACCAACAACGCGAACAGAATGGCAACCGGCACAGGGTGTCTGAGGTCGCCCAGCCCGAGCTTGGGATGGCCGACGAACAGCGTCAGCACCCCGAAGATCATGAAAACGTTCCATTCGAGCGGCACCCCCATCGGGATTGCGGACAAGATCCCCAGGTGGAAGAGCACCATGACGGTGGCGGCCACCGTCAACGGCCACCCGCCGCCGGCGAAGAACAGCACCGGCGGCACACACATCTCGATGAATGTGCTGATGTGGGCGATGATCCGGGACAGCCGGCCGGAGCGCAGGTCGTCGGGAAACTTTTCGAAGAAGCGCCGCTTGAGCCAACGGGTCCGCATCAGCGGGTTGTTGGACATCATCGTCGAGATGACGAACGGGAAGTGCTTGTTGAGCTTTGAGGTGGCCGCCCCCATCCAGATCACCAGGAACACCAGCTTGGCGGCGACGATCATGTCGATACCGCCGAACAAGAAGGTCACCGTCAGCGATCCGTAGACCTCGCCGCGCGCGGCCAGGAAAATGACTTTGTCGCGCAGCCCACATGCGCCCAGCACCAACAGGATCGCCACGATCTGCCACATCGGCAGCAGCCCGACCTTGCTGCCCACCTCCGGTATCGGACCGCTGCCGTCGGTGAACAACGCGGTGAACAGCAAGATCAGCAGCAGCGCATACAGCGCCACGTCGACCGGCTTGCGTTTGGTGCCAAAGGTCAGCGGCACCCGATCCGGCCACGGTGGCAGCCGGATGGTGCCGAACCGTAGCCAGTACAGGATCGAACCCAGCGGCGGGAAGAACCGGTTGTTCAGCGGCCCGAAGCCGCAGCCCAGCCCGACCACCTCGAACAACATGGTGTAGAGCACGACCTTCTCGAACACGATGGGCTCGGCGTACCACGACCGGACATTGGTGAACCCGTCGATTCCCTTGGTGCTCAACACGATCAGCCACCCGATGAGGATGTACAGCAGGATCTTGCCGACGTAGAACAGGTGCAGCACCACCGGCGTGCCGAAACCCACCTCGGCCCAGTGCCGGGCCATCGGACGGATCTTCTCAGCGCGCGTGCCCTTGCTCCACTCGGCGAAGTCGACTTCCGGCAGTTGGGGCTTCAGGAATCCCATAAATTGACACACTAGAACGTGTTCTAGAAGTTTGGGACCTCAAGGCCGACCTCACGGCGCTCCCGGCGGGAGGAAGGGCAGCGCCGGCGGGCTCCCGCGCCGGGCCAACTCGAGTAGTGCGTCGACGTCGAGGTGCTGGTCGACGAGATCGCCGAGCAGGTCGAGGCGGCGCTCGCGGGCAGTGCCGAAGCGGGTGCCCGACGGGGCGATCCCGAGTGTCTCACGC
Source organism: Mycobacterium sp. NGS24 (assembly GCF_059813065.1). Classification (NCBI taxonomy): domain Bacteria; kingdom Bacillati; phylum Actinomycetota; class Actinomycetes; order Mycobacteriales; family Mycobacteriaceae; genus Mycobacterium; species Mycobacterium sp. NGS24. Next base: position 3,820 of record NZ_JCALDW010000018.1, on the reverse strand, counting down.
AGGAAGACCTCGCGCAGGGCGTCACCTTCCAGAGAACCGTGCCACATGGTGCCGAACACGGCAGCGGCGCGCGCACCGCCGGGAAACGGGTCTGCGGCGCCGACCTCGACCCGGCCGTGGTGAATCTCGTACCCGGACGCCGGCACCCCCAGCCCCTCACCGCGCGGCAGCCGCAGCACCTTCTGGGCGTCGAACGTCGTCGTCACGTCGAGCAGACCAAGGCCGGGGACCTCGGCAGGTCCGGCCCCTTCGACGCCATGCGGGTCCCGGATCACCCGGCCCAGCATCTGGAACCCGCCGCAGATCCCCAGCAGTGGCTTACCCGCCGCGACGTGCAACCGCACCGCGCGGTCCAAGTCCCGCGAGCGCAACCAGGCCAGGTCGGCGATCGTCGCGCGGGTACCCGGCAGCACGATGAGGTCCGCATCGCCCAGCGCCGGGGGGTCTGCGGCGAACACGACGTCCACTTCGGGTTCCAGCCCCAAAGCGTCGATGTCGGTGAAGTTGCTGATCCGGGGAAGCCGCACCACGACCACCCGGCGGGCCGGCCCGGCTGCGCGCCGGCCCGTCAGATCGAGCGCGTCCTCCGAGTCCAGCCACAGGTCGGGATGCCACGGCAGGGTGCCGTACGCCCGTCGCCCGGTGAGCCGTTCCAGGTCACGCAGACCCGGCGCGAGCAGGTCGAGGTCACCGCGGAACTTGTTGACCACGAACCCCGCGATCAACGCCTGGTCCTCGGCGGACAGCAGCGCGACGGTGCCCAGAAACGCTGCGAACACCCCGCCGCGGTCGATGTCACCGACCACCACAGTCGGCAGTCCCGCGTGCCGGGCCAGTCCCATGTTGACGTAATCGCCTGCGCGCAAGTTGATTTCGGCCGGACTGCCGGCCCCTTCGGCGACAATGACGTCGTAACGGCCGGCGAGGTCGTCGAAGGCGCGGTGTGCCGCCGCGGCGAGCGTCCGGCGTCCTTGGAACCAATCCGTCGAGTCCAACTCCCCCCACGGTCTGCCCATCAACACCACGTGGCTGCGGTGGTCGCTGCCCGGCTTGAGCAGCACCGGGTTCATGGCGGGCTCAGGCACGACTCGAGCCGCGAGTGCCTGCACCCATTGCGCGCGCCCGATCTCTGCTCCCGCGCCGTCCGCACCAACACAGACCATCGAGTTGTTGGACATGTTCTGCGCTTTGAAGGGCGCCACCCGCACTCCGCGCCGCACCAGGGCGCGGCACAGTCCGGCGGCGACGGTGCTCTTGCCGGCGTCGCTCGTCGTACCCGCCACCAGCAGCCCAGACATCAGCACGAGCATGCCAGTCCTTCGCGACGACTGGCCTCAAGGGCGGGGTGTCAAGTATTCTGATGCCCGCAGCTGGTTTGCTGGTGGCAACGTGAGGAGTCGCCGGCATCGAGCGGCGAACGCTCCTTCAGGTTCGTCGCAAGAGGGAACCCGGTGGAAATCCGGGACTGTCCCGCAGCGGTATGCAGGAACGAACGCCGTCATAAGCACTGGCCCATAGCCCGGGCCGGGAAGCGACGGCCAGTAGGTGCACCGAAGGTGCGTGCCTGTGAGTCCGAAGACCTGCCAGCTGTGCCGGACGCGTCGTGTCCGGCGCACGTCGCCTCGTGGACTGGGCGGACGGCCTTTGCTGGAATGTCATCGTTCCAGCGGCTGGGCGTTCTGGGAGTGGCGACGGGCATCCCGTCGTGTCAAAGGAACGTTCGATGACCGCCCCGATCTGGTTGGCTTCGCCGCCGGAACTGCATTCAGCGCTGTTGAGCAGCGGGCCCGGACCGGGCCCATTAGAGGCGTCCGCGGCGGAGTGGACCGCACTCAGCGTGACCTACACCGAAGCGGCCGACGAGTTGTCCGCGCTGCTGGCCGATGTGACGGCGGGCGCTTGGGCCGGCCCGACGGCGGCCGGCTATGTGGCCGCCCATGCGCCGTATCTGGCGTGGCTGACGCAGGCCGGCGCCGACAGCGCTGCGAAGGCGGCCCAACAGCACGCCACCGCCGTCGCCTACACGAGCGCGCTCGCGGCGATGCCGACCCTGGTGGAACTGGCCGCCAATCACGCCACGCACGCGGTGTTGACGGTCACCAACTTCTTTGGCATCAACACCATTCCGATCGCACTCAATGAGGCCGACTACGCACGCATGTGGATCCAAGCCGCAACCGTGATGGGCACCTACGAGGCGTTGTCCACGGCGGCGGTGACCGCCACCCCGCAAACCGGTCCGGCTCCGGAGATCCTGCGAGCCGAGGCGCAGCGGGTCGCCACAGCAGCGGAATCCAGCACTCCATTCGAGCAGTTCCAGCAGTGGTTGTGGCAGACCTACACCACTTTCTACAACGACGTCATCCAGCCGTTCATCGACGCGATCGCCAATCTCCCGTACTTCCAGGCGATGTTCGGCGGTTTCGACCCCTACCTGGTCATCCTCGGCAATCCGCTCACCTACTTCAGTCCGCTGAACATCGCGTTCGCCCTTGGCTACCCGATGGACCTCGCGACCTATGTGACACTGCTGTCCCAGATGTTCTCGTTCGTCGCGCTCGACCTCACCGCGGCGTTCGCGTCCGGCAATCCGGCGACCATCGGTTTCACCATCTTGTTCGTCACCGTCGAGATCATCGGCACCGTGGTCACCGACACCATCGCCCTGCTGAAGACGACGTTGGAGAGCACTCTGGTCCTGACGCTGGCCGTCGTGCCGCTGCTGACCGCTCCGCTGGTGCCGCTGGCGGCCGGAGCGGTACTGGCGCCGCTGGGCGTCAAAGGTTTGCTGGCATTGGCCGCGGCGGCGCCGCCTCCGCTGCCCGGCGCGACTCCCCAACCGCCGGTGGCGGCGTTGGTCCCCAGCGTCCCGTCTTCCACGCCAGGCCCGACGCCGACTGCCGTGGAAGCGGTGACGCCGTCGCCTGCCCACGCACCGGTGACGCCACCGACTGCCGCGCCCCCGTCGGTCACCGGTTCGGGCATCGGTCTGGGTATGCCGGACTACGGCTACCTGGTGGGGGGTTTGAGCTTGGCGGCCAAACGGGGGTCGGCCAGCGCAGCGCGGAGGAAGGCATCGGAGCCCGACGATGCCGCTGCCGCGGCGCCGGCGCCCGCACCCGAGGAGCCCACCGGTGCGCCAAAACGCCGTCGCACCAGAGCTTCTGTGGTCGGCCGCGGTCGGGAATACGCGGATCTGGATCCGACGGAGAACGTGGCCGTCGACGACCGGTTGGCCTTGGTCAGTGCGTCGGGCAGAAACGCGGGCACACTGGGATTCGCCGGTGTCGCACCCGAGCGCGGAGCCAGGCCGGTGGGGTTGATCGCCGACGACGATCCCGCGCCACGCGTCCCGATGTTGCCGAACACGTGGGAACCTGATGATCAATCGGAGGTGAACCACCGTTAAGCGCACGAAATAGCCCGCTTTCCCCGATAATTGGACAAACCCGGCAGAGGAGTGTGACTCATGACGTTGCGAGTGGTTCCCGAAGGACTGGCCGCTGCCAGCGCTGCGGTGGAAGCGCTGACCGCGCGGCTGGCCGCCGCGCACGCCGCAGCGGCGCCGTTGATCACCGCGGTGGTGCCGCCGGCGGCCGACCCGGTATCGCTGCAAACTGCTGCCGGGTTCAGCGCTGCGGGCCAGCAGCATGCGGCCATCGCGGCCCAGGGCGTCGAAGAACTCGAGCGGGCCGGCGTCGGCGTCGGCGCCGCGGGGGCGAGCTACATCGCCGGTGATGCGGCGGCCGCCGCGACCTATGGGATTTCCGGCGGCTAGCCGTACAAAGAATTCGAATCGACAAGGGAGAGAAGGAGAGTC